>DGKN01000045.1:421-5459 GCA_002387005.1 Propionibacteriaceae bacterium UBA4569 | reverse complement strand
AGCCAAGAGCCAGTGGCCATGCGGGGGCTCGGCCAGGCCCGACAGGTCCCAGGTCTCACCCGAACCGGGGACGGAGGAGTCCAACAGCAGCGCCTCCTCTCCGAAGGCACCTACCCGCAGGTCGTCGCCATCCGCCAGGGAGGTCGCCCGCCAGACGCGCAGCCCACCCGCGACGGCCCGGGCCACGTCCTCGCGGCCATAGCCGGCGCCGTGCAACTGCAGCACGTCGACGCCGCTGGCGCGTGCTGCTTCGATCGCGTCTGCGACGGGCAGGTCGTTGACGACCAGCACCGATGCCACCCCGGCGGGCACCAGGGCAGCCAGGGCCGCCACCTGCTCGAGCGGGATGGAGCGCACGCTGGCGGTGTTGTGCACGAAACCCACCGCGTCGGCGCCCGCGTCGGTGGCCACCCTGACGTCGTCGGGGGTCTTGAGCCCGCACACCTTGATGAACATTCCACGAAGATACCCACTGCACCTGCGCCATCGGCCGCCGACCAGACCTACCATCGACCCATGTCCACTCCCCCGGCGCCGGACGACGCGTGTCCCGGTGATCATTGCGCCCAGGTGGAGACGATGGATCCCGGCGAGCGCTCCCAGCGCTGGATGGGCATGATCAGCGCCGTGATGATGGTGGCCGGTCTGACGCTGGGCACCTTCGCGGCCGCCTGGCACGGCAACAATGTCATCCTCACCCTGACGCCCAGCAAGGTGCTTCGCACCAGTTTGGCGACGGTCGGCTTCACGGCCCTGACGATGGTGCTGCACGAGGCCCTGCACGGGCTGGGAATGCTGGCCTGCGGGGCACGGCCCCGTTTCGGCGCCGGCGTGATGCACACCGGCCTGCCCTACCTGTTCACCACTTCGGAGGGGCACCTGTTCACCCGGGCCCAGTTCTTGGTGATCGCGGCGCTGCCGAACCTGCTGGTGAACTCCGCGCTGGCGCTGCTGCTGCTGTGGGGCCCGCATCCGTCGTGGTGGGTGGTGCCGCTGGCCTTCCACCTGTCCGGCTGCGTGGGAGACGCCTGGCTGTGTTGGGCCGCGGCGCACGAACGCCCCGGGACTCTCATCGAGGACCTGCGTGGGGGAGTGCGCGTCCACCGCTTGGAGGTGCGGCCGGATCGTCCTGGCGCCGACCCGGCCAGCTGATCCAGCGAACAGGACCGGATCGAACAGGCCCGGTCAGCCGCCGATGACCGCCAGGGCCTGGACGGCAGAATCGACGGTGACGCCACCGACGATCACCTGGCGCAGCACGCCGTCGGAGTCGATGAAGAAGTGGGTCGGGATGCCGACCGTGCGGTAGCGCGAGGAGATCGCGGTACCCGGGTCATTGGCCTGGGGGTAGGTGAGGCCCAGACGCTGCGCATAGGAATTGATGGTCGCGTCGTCCTCGTCCAGATAGAGGCCCAGGACGACGGTGCCGTTGGCCTTGGCCTTGTCGTAGACGGCCTGGACATCGGGGGCCTCGGCCCGGCAGGCGGTGCACCAGGTGGCGCCGAAGTTCAGCCAGACCGGCTTGCCCTTCAGCTCGCTGAGGCGCACCTTCTTGCCGTCCAGGGTGGTGGCCGTGAAGTCCGGCGGCACCTGCCCGACCGCAGGGGCCTTGCCGGAGGTGTCACCCGTGAGTTCCACGGCCGTCGCGCCGCGGTTCTCGGTCTGGTTCGGACGCGTGGCCAACCACCAGCCGAAGATCGCCAGCGCCAGCAGTGTCAGCACCAGCCCGGCCAGCGGCAACTTGTTGCGCCTGACCTGCTGCTGCCAGCTGGGCTTGGTGACGACCGGGGACGACATCACTGCCCGCCGTAGGTGTGCAGGCCGCCGAACCAGTAGTTGCCGGTGAAGGTGAACACGATGGCGACGAAGCCGAGCATCAGCAACCACGCGGAGCGATTGCCCTGCCAGCCATGCGTGACTCGGGCGTGCAGGTAGGCGCCGTAGATCAGCCAGGTGACCAGGGCCGCGGTCTCCTTGGGGTCCCAGCTCCAGTACTTGCCCCAGGCGATGTCGGCCCACAGCGCGCCGAGCACCAGCATGATCGTCAGCAGCGGGAAGGCGAACACGATGCCCTTGTAGCCGATCTCGTCCAGCAGGTCCTGGGCGGGCATCCCGCGCCAGCGAACCTTCGGGGCGATCAGGTACAAGAAGGCGGCCGCGCACGACACGGCGGCGGCGCCGTAACCGAGCACCGCGGTGATGACATGGGCGGTCAGCAGCAGGTGGTTCTGCAGCGCGGGAAGCAGCGAGTCGACGGAGTGGTCGGTGCCAGCGGCGGCGTAGATGCCAGCGATGAAGGCCAGCGGCAGGGCACCGATGGCGAGCATCCGGATGCGGTAGCGCCACTCGAAGAAGACATAGGCGAGCAGGATCCCCCAGAAGAAGGCGCAGGCGAACTCGTGCTGGTTGGAGAAGGGGGCATGGCCCACGGCGATGATCCGGAAGACAAGGCTGGCGGTCATCACGATCGTGGCCAGCCGGATCAGCAAGGTGGCGACCCAGGCGACCGAACCCACCTTGGCGACGACCCGCTCGTCCCCGACCACGGCGCCGCTGGCATCGTTGGAGTGGGGCTTGCGCTCCGCCGCGGTGCGACGTCCGGTGAGCAGGACGAGATTGCCCAGCAGCGCGGCAGCGGTCAGCGCCACGGCGGCCCACAGGCAGTAGTAGGCGAGGTCAGCCATGGTTGGTGTCTCCAGTCTTCGTGGTGTCGGTCGTCGTGGCGGTGGGGTTGAGCGAGGTCAGCATCGCGTCCAGGCTGCGGGTGTAGCTGACGTCGTGCCGGTCGGGGCTGGCCAGTCGCAACTGGGTGCCACCGGAGGACGGGTGGAAGCGCAGCCAGATGCGCTTGTGCCGCAGGAACATCGTGCAGATGGTGCCGAGCACCAGCAGGATCGAGCCGGCCCAGACATAGGGGGCGCCGTAGTCCTTGCTCACCATCAGCGCGGTGAACTGGCGCTCCCGGACGAAGGTGACCTGGTAGTTGCCCACCGGGGTTTCCTGGCCCTGGCTGAGCACCTCGCTGGCGACGGCGGCCGATGCCTTGTCCGGTCCGAAGAACTGCACCAGCACGTTGCCGGCGGGCAGTTCCTCGTCCTCGACGCCGGAGGCATTGCTGACCGCGTACATGGTCAGGTCCTGCCCGGGAAGCTCCACCGAGCCGAAGACCTTCTTCTGGTCGGCGCTCTGGTACTCCAGCGGGATGGCGCCGGAGTAGAGGGTCTTGCCCTGGGCGTCCTTCACCAGCATCTGCAGCGCAAAGCCGAAGCTGGCCTGGTTGAAGCTGACGCCGTCGTACTTGAGCGGGTCGTTCACGCGAATGACGTGCGTCGCGACCTCCTCGCCACCCTTGTAGAGGGTGACGTCGGCGGCGTAGTCCATCGGACGTCCGTCGTTGTTGTAGCTGTCGGTGAAGGAGTTCGCCTTGATCGACAGGTTCGTGCCATGGCCCACCTCGACCGCGTCGGTGCCGACCGGGACGGGGAAGTAGTCGTCGTCGAAGCCGAAGTTCGCGGTGATCAAGGCGCCGAGCAGGATCAGGCAGAAGGCCAGATGGGCCAGCACGGTGCCGAAGGGGAACCAGCGGAACTTGTCGGCGTAGAGGTTCACGCCGTGGGTGTCGTCGCTGGTCTCCACCAGCCGGTAGCCCTCCTCGGCGAGCTTGGCCTTGGCGGTCTCACGGGCCTGCACGGGGGTGCCGGGGACCTCGATGGTCCGGTGGACGCGGGCTCGGTCAAACAGCGACTCACGCACGTCCAGGTGGGGGTGCTGGGCATTGCGCCACAACAAGGGCAGCCGGTGCACGGTGCAGGCGATGATGCTGAGCACCAGCAGCACGATGACGATCCGGAAGGGCCACGAGGAGAACATCGTGAACATGCCGGTGGCGTCCAGCAGGCTGGTGAGGCCCTTGTACTTGGGACGGACGGATGTCAGCCAACTCGCGTACATGTCCGGGTCGCCGCGCACCTCCTTGGGGGCCTGCATGATCAGCACGCCCAACAGTGAGAGCACGGTGGTGGCGAAGATCAGGAAAAGGCCGAAGGTCTTGTTGTAGAACAGCGCGTACACGCGGTACAGCAACTGGACGTGGGTGATGTCGAGGTCGTCGTCGACGGGCGTGGGCGCCTGCGCGGTGCTCATGGGTGCCTTACTTCGTGGGAGTGGCGGACGGCGTGGCCGAGGGTGACTTCAGCGCCTCGAGGTGGCTCTTGACGCCCTCGGCGAGGGTCGACTTCGGGTCCAGCTCGATGACCTTCTCCCAGGCGCTGACGGCCTGGGCGTTCTTGTCCTGGCTCAGGTAGAGGAAGCCGAGGTTGTAGTAGGCCTGCGCCGACTTCGGGTCGAGCGAGGTGGCGCCCTGCCAGGCCTTCTCCGCCTCGGCCAGCTTCTTCTGGTTGAACAGCGCGACACCCAGCGCCAGGCGGGCGTTGACGTCCTTGGGTGCCAGCTCGATCAGCTTGCGCTGCGCGTTCTCGGCCTTCGCGTAATCACCGGTGCGGTCGTACATCTGGCCCAGCGCCCGCCATGACTCGGCGTCCTTGGGGTTGTCGGCCACCTTCTGCTCCATGGCCTTCACCAGCGCGGGGTCGACGATGTCGGACGCCTCCGCGGTGGCCGTCGCGCTCACCGAGGGATGGTCGCTCGGCAGGCCGTCGCTGTTTCGGTCGCCGAGGTAGTAGACGGCGAAGATCGCGGCGGCCGCGAGCGCGAACAGGAACAGCGGGTGCAGGAACCACGGACGCTTGCCCGGCGCGCGCGGGGCGCGGGTGGCGGACTTCTTCGGGGCGTCGAGCTCGGAGTCGCTCAGGCCCATGAGGTTGGCCTCACGCTGGTCGGCCCTGGTCTCGCGGCCGGCCAGCCGGTCGGCCTCGCGCTCGCGCGCTGCGACCAGGTCGGCCTCGGCGGCGTCCAACTGTTGCTGGGCCCAGGGGCGCAACTCGTCGGGCGCGGTCTCGAGTCTGACCGGCTTCGGGACCCTCGTCCAGACGGACGGTGAGCTGGCCGCAGGAGCCGGAACCGGCCGTGGTCGAGCTGG
>DGKN01000045.1:0-276 GCA_002387005.1 Propionibacteriaceae bacterium UBA4569 | reverse complement strand
TGCAGGGTGGGGCAGCGACTTCGAACCTACCCGCTGGCACCCGACCGGCGGAACGCCTGGTGCCCGGGCTGGCCGCGGGGCTTGACCTGCTGCTCGGACGCCTGCACCGCGGCCCCGGTGATCCGACGATGCGTCGGGTGGGACGTGTGTGGTGGCGCGCCAGCCTCACCCCGGCCGGTCCGGCGCTGGTGCAGTTCATTCCCGAGGGTGCGGACGTACGGGTGCGGGCCTGGGGCGAGGGCTCGGTCTGGGCACTGGACCAGGCGCCTCGGCTGC
>DGKN01000201.1:15476-24621 GCA_002387005.1 Propionibacteriaceae bacterium UBA4569 | reverse complement strand
CACGACCGCCGCCATCGACGCGGGCGCCGTGGTGGTCAGCCACTCCCCCGTCCTCGACGGTCGGGCGCTGGCGTGGATCGGCCAGGGCGTCGGACCGGCCGTCCAGTGGCGGTTGTGGGCAGCCGAACGCGTCGTCCTGCCGGACGACCCACGCGAGGCCACCCGGATGCTGCAGGCCGAACTACTGGCCAGCGCGGAAGCCCTCACCCAGCTGGACGCCGCGACCGGGACCCGGCCCGAGCATCTCGCCGCGCCGACACTGGGCCCGGCCTATGACGAGCGCGCCCAGCACCTGCTCGATCGGGCCTGGTTGCTGCTGGAGGCCTGTGAGCAGGGGCTGGCCGATGCGTCCGAGGTGCTGCACTCGCACGCCGTTCTGCAACGCGAACGGCACCTGCGATCGCTCGCAGGTGCCGCACGTTCTGCCATCTCGTCGGCCGTCTCGTGGCCGACGGTGGCGCTGGCCTGAGGGGCTCAGACCTCTTCGTCCACGACGGCCTCGTCCTCNCCGTCCAGGTCGGCGCGCTCGTCGCCGTCCAGGTCGGGTGAGCGGACGATCGTCGGCTCGTCCTCGCGCGGCTCGTCGACCGCTGCGTCGACGCCGGTGAGATCGGCGTCGTCGGCCGGGAGCGGCGGGATGGGCGGGTTGAAACCTGGCTGCGTCATGACTGACTCCTCGTGCGTCGTGGATGCCTTGTCAGCCATCGTGCGCCGCCGCAGCCAGGAAAGTCACGACCGGTTCGCCCTCAGCGTGGCCGAGGAGCGAACCGGTCGGGGGTGACGGGGTCGGGAGTGACGGGTGATGCGGGGCTCAGGCGCCCATCGAGTGCACGCCGCCGTCTACATGGATCATCTCGCCGGTCGTCTTCGGGAACCAGTCCGACAGCAGCGCCACGACCGCCTTCGCGGTGGGCTCGGTGTCGGTGAGGTCCCAGCCGAGCGGGGCGCGCTCATCCCAGACATCGTTGAAGGTGGTGGAACCCGGGATCGCCTTCTTGGCAATGGTGTCCAGCGGGCCGGCGGCGACGATGTTGGAACGCACGCCCTCGGCGCCCAGGTAGCGAGCCAGGTAGCGGGAGGCCGACTCCAGGGCCGCCTTCGAGACGCCCATCCAGTCGTAGGTCGGCCAGCTGACGGTAGCGTCGAAGGTCAGGCCGACCACCGAGGCCTCCTCACTGAACATCGGCTTGCAGGCCATGGCCAGGCTGACGAGTGAATAGGACGAGACGTGCAGTGCGGTGGCGACATCCTCCCAGGGAGTGGTGAGGAACTTGCCGCCGAGCGCGGTCTCGGGGTTCGCGAAGGCGACCGAGTGGACGACGCCGTCGACCTTGGTGAAGCCGGCCGCGCGGAGCATGTCGGGAACCTGGGCGAGCTGCTCGGCGTTGGTGACGTCCAGGTCGAGCACGGCCGGGACAGGGTCGAGCGCCTGGACGACTCGGTTGGTGAGGCTCAGCGCGCGTCCGAAGTTGGACACGGCGACCTGCGCGCCCTGCTCCTGAGCGATGCGCGCGACGTTGTAGGCGATGGACGTCTTGTGGGTGACGCCGGTGACGAGCACGGAATTGCCGTCGAGGATTCCCATGTGTTGCTCCAGTTCTGCGGGATGGGCGGGCGGTGCCCGTGTTTGGGCGAGTGGTTTGGGTGTCGTTGCGGGGGCTCAGTGGCCCATACCGAGGCCGCCGTCGACGGGCAGCACGGCGCCAGTGACATACCCGGCCTGGTCCGCGGCGAGATAGGTCACCGCCGCGGCGATGTCGTCGACCTGGCCGAGGCGCCCGGCCGGGATGCGGGCCTGGTAGCCCTTGATGACGTCCTCTGACAGGACGGCGGTCATGTCGGTCTCAATGAAGCCGGGGGCCACGACATTGCAGGTGACCCCGCGGCCGCCGAGCTCACGGCTCACCGAACGGGCGATGCCCACCAGAGCAGACTTCGTGGCGGCGTAGTTGACCTGACCCGCCGATCCGAGCAGCCCGACGACCGAGCCGACCAGGATGATCCGGCCGAAACGCTGCTTCATCATCGCGCGGCTGGCGCGGCGCACCACCCGGAAGGTTCCGGTGAGGTTGGTGTCGACGACCGCGCTCCAGTCGTCGTCGCTCATGCGCATCAGCAGGCCGTCCTTGGTGATGCCCGCATTCGCGACCAGCACCTCGACCGGCCCCAGTTCCTTCTCCACCCGGGCGAAGGCGGCCTCGACGTCCTCGGCGACGGTGATGTCGCACCGGACACCGAGCACGCCCTCGGGCACGTCACCGGAACGGTAGGTCGCGGCGACCCGGTATCCCTGCTGTGCGAGGTGGGCCGCGATCGCGCGTCCGATGCCCTTGGAACCTCCGGTGACCAGTGCCACTCGTCCGGCCTCGGCCTGCCCACCGCTGGGGGTGCTGGTGTCATTCACCCGTCAAACCTATCGAGGGCAGGCATCGCTGGACTGGTGCGACTCCCACAACCAACACTGGGGGCCTTTGTGGGGTTCTGGGCAAGTTGTGGTTTCTGGGCGAGTCTGGGCACTTCTGCCATGCCGCGGACGCTCGTAGGGTGTTTTCATGGCCTTCCAGCAGCGCGAGACGAGGCCGCTGGCGGAACCGGCGGTGATCACAGACGCGCGGCTGTCGAGGAGCGAGGACATCTCCCGGCGAGAGATCCGCTACCTGGTGACGATGGCCTTCCGCACCGCCTGCTTCGGAATCATCTTCCTGGTGCCCGGCTGGTGGAAGATGGTCGTCATCGCGGGAGCGGCGATCCTGCCACCCATCGCGGTCGTGCTGGGCAATGCGCAGGACAACCGTTCGTTGCCGATGGCCCGCCCAGAGGAGCCGCAGCAGATCATGCCCCAGCTCACCACCGGCCAGGAGGTGATCAGCGGCGAGTTCACCGAGGTTGACCGAGGGTAGGGTCGCGAAGGTGAAGAAGTTGTGGTTGCGCTGGATCGCCCTGGCACTGTTCGTGATCGTGCTGGCGGCGACCTTCGTCCGGTTGGGTGAGTGGCAGTTGCACCGCCTCGACTGGCGCAAGGAGACCAACGCGCAGGTGGTGGCCAACTCTGCCAAGGCCATCCAGCCCTATCAGGCCGTCTTCGACCAGACGCCCGTGACGGACGACGAACAATGGCAGCGGGTGACCGCGACCGGCACCTTTGACGGAGACAACCAGTTCCTGGCGATGTTCCGCAACCGTTCGGATGACTCCGGCTCGGAGGTCATCACCCCGCTGAAGACCGATCGAGGCGAGTACCTGTTGGTCGACCGCGGTTTCATCAAGCGTGATCGCGGCACCCAGGAGAACATCGCCATTCCTGCGGCGCCCACCGGCACGGTGACCGTCACCGGTTATGTCCGGCGTAGCGAAAACGGCAAGGCGTCCAACATCACCGTCGTCGACAACCGGATGCGGCTGGTCAACTCGAGCGAGATCGCCAAGGTGCTCCCCTACCCCGTCCTGGACGGATACCTGGGGGCGATCGAGGTGAGCGGCCAGTCGGCAGAATTGTTGCCAATGGTGACGCCGGAGTTGGGCGAGGGTCCGCACCTGTCGTACGCGATCCAGTGGTTCTGCTTCACCGCGATCGCGGTGGCGGGCATGGTCGTGTTGATCCGCGGTGACATGCGCGACCGAAAGAAGATGAAGCAACAGGCTGCAACACAACTGGAAGGGGACGTCGATGGATCTCGGGCTTGAGGGCAAGGTCTTCCTGGTCACGGCGGCGAGCTCCGGGCTCGGCCTGGCGACCGCGCATGAGTTGGTGGGCGAAGGCGCGAAGGTCGTCCTGGTGGCGCGTCGGACCGAGGTGCTCGAGCAGCTCGCCGACGAGCTCGGCGCCGCGGTTCTTGCCGGTGACCTGGCCGACGCCGACCTCCCGCAGCGGGCCGTGGATCTTGCCGTGGGACATTACGGCCGAATCGACGGTGCCTTCGTGAGCGTCGGCGGACCGCCCAAGGGCACCGTCCTCGACACCACGGACGAGCAGTGGGCGGACGCCTTCGGTTCCGTCTTCATGCCCGCGGTGCGCGTGGCACGAGCCCTGTTCGCGGCGAATCCGCAGGGGCGCGTCGGGCTGGTGCTGTCGTCGTCCGCGAAGTCGCCGCTGGCGCAGATGGCGCCATCCAACGGTCTTCGTCCCGGGCTGGCCATGCTGGTCAAGCAGCTCGCGGACGAGGTGGGTCCGCAGGGCGGGCGCGCCTTCGGCGTGCTACCCGGCTCGATCGGTACCGACCGGATGACCTACCTGCTGGGGCAGGCTCCCGACCCCGCCGCAGCGAAGGCCGCGACCGAAGCCGGTATCCCCTTGCGTCGGATGGGTGATCCCGCCGAGTTCGGACGCGTCGCCGCCTTCTTGTTGTCCGACGCCGCGTCCTATGTCACTGGTTGCCTGGTGCCGGTCGACGGCGGCGCCATGCGCGCGCTGTGACCTGGTCGACACCCCTTCCATGATCGATGTCGCATTGGGCCTGCTGGCCTGCCCGCAGTGCAGTTCGGCCCTGACCAGGGACGGTGGTTCGCTGGCCTGTCGCCAAGGGCACCGCTTCGACATCGCCAGACAGGGGCACGTGAACCTGCTCGGACGTGCCGCGCCGGCAAACGCCGACACAGCCGAGATGGTGGCTGCCCGGGATCGGTTCCTGGGAGCCGGTCACTACCGTCCGATTGCGGACGCACTGGTGCGCCGGGCTCGGTCCGCGCGGCGGGTGCTCGAGGTGGGGGCCGGTACCGGTTGGTATCTCGCGCAGGTCTTGGACGCTTTGGACGATGCGGTGGGTCTGGCCACGGACGTCTCCCCCATGGCAGCTCGCCGGGCCGCAAAGGCGCACCCCCATGCTGGGTCGGTGGTGGCCGACACCTGGGCGGGGTTGCCGGTGCGCTCCGGTTCGGTGGACCTGCTGACCTGCGTCTTCGCGCCCCGGAATGCGCCCGAGTTCGCCCGGGTGCTGACCCATGGCGGGTTGTTGCTGGTCGTGACGCCCAACCCGGGACACCTGGCGCGGGCGCGGGAATCCTTGGGACTGCTGGGCCTCGAGGACGACAAGCTGGCCAAGGTGCAGCGTCAGTTCGCGGGTGCCTTCGAGCCGATCGGCACCCAGCGCATCGCCTGGACGATCGATCTGTCGGCCGAGGCTCTGGCCGACCTGGTCGCGATGGGTCCCAACGCCTTCCACCAGCACGAATCGGTGCGCGAGGGCATGAGCGTGGACGCCGACGTCCAGGTCAGCATCTTCCGCAAGCCAGTCCAGCGGGGGTGAGGGATCCGAGGTAGCACCGGCGGACCGACGTCACGGCCGACTTGGCGCCCAGCCGGTCTGGCGCTGCCACGCGGCAGGCGGTACAAACTCGTCATCCCAGGGCATTGGCTCGTAGGAGCGGCAGCTCCGTTACGGGGCCCGGGCCACACCTGACCGAACGAGCCCCTGCACGGCCCCCCACAGGGTGTCTTGACCCCTGATTTCTTCACGTGGAACCTTGCATTGGAACTGGTGTTTGAATATAATTCCATTTGACAGCTCGAAGGTGAGAGGGGGTGGGCGCAGTGCAGGAACTACCGGCAGACCGGGATGAGGCGATCCGCCTGATGCGTCGGAACAGGGACGCGATCCGTCGGGCGCAGGCCCTCGACCTCCAACTCGCCGCCCACATCGCCGACCTCTACTCCGAACTGGACGATGACCCCACCTTCATGTTGCCAGGAACCGAACGGCTGGTGCAGGTCGGCTCCGACGGCACCCCCGAGGTCGCGGAGTTCTGCACCCTGGAGATCTGCTCCTACCTCGGCGTCACGAACGACCATGTGGAAGCGCTGATGTCCGACGCACTGGACGTGCGGCACCGACTCCCCCAGCTCTGGCGACTGCTGGACCAGGGCGCCGTGCCCGTGTGGCAGGCGCGCGAACTGGCGTCGATCTCTCGCCTGCTCCCACACGACGCATGCCTCGAACTCGATCGCCGACTGTCGCCGGTGATGGTCGGCATGTCGTGGAAGAAGACCCAGGAGCTGGCTCGCGCGCTCGTNNTACTGGAGCTACTCGATCCCGACGAGGCAGACGCCGAACGGGAGCGTGCACTGGAGCGCCGGCGGGTCGACATCCGCGAGTCGGAGAACGGCGTCAGTCACGTGGACGGGTGGCTGGACGCTGGGGACGCGATCCTGCTGGACGGCCAGCTCAACCGCGTGACACGAATCCTCCGCGAGGGTGGCCAGCGGGGCACCCACGACGCACTGCGCGCGATGTCCCTTGGGGTTCTCGCGAATCCGGGGCGCGCACTACAGGTTCTGCAGGCCGACCTGATGGACCACCTGCCCGAAGACCCGGACGAGTTCGAGGACTGCATCCGCGCCGGGCAGCCAGGGCACGCCTGCGGCATGATCACCGTCGATCCCGACCTCCTCCTCCCCACTGCGGAACTCGTGGTGCACCTCACGGACACCACACTGGCTGGTGGCGACGGTCCGGCTCGCGTGGAGAAGGTCGGCCCGATGCTGGCCCAGTGGGCAGCCGAGATGCTGCGCAACCACCGGGTCGGCGTGCGTCCGGTCGTGGACGCGAACCGGACCGCAGCCAGCGATGCCTACGAAGCGCCGGACCGGCTGCGCCAGGCTGTCCAGCTACGCAATCCCCATGAGGTCTTCCCCTGGTCGACGCGTTCGTCCGCCCGGTGTGACCTGGACCACACGGCCCCCTACCACCCCGGCGGACCCCCGGGCCAGACCCGGTTGGAGAACCTCGGACCGTTGACCCGGTTCGTGCATCGTGCGAAGACCCACGGGGGCTGGAAACTCGACCAACCCGAATCAGGTCTGTTCGTCTGGACCAGCCCGCTCGGGCACCGCTATCTCGTCACGCGTTCCCACACGATCGCGCTGGACGCTCCGGAGGAAGTCGTCCCCCTCGTCGCCTGATCGAACACACCCACCTGCTCGCGTGCGGAATCCGTGCGGGCTCACGCGGTCGAATGTGTGCGTCCAGCGGAGGCACTGGATTCTTTCCCAGACGGGAAACGACCATGGATTCACTGATCACGCGATTCCCCTGTGCCCCCTTGGGCGAAGCAGCCTCACTCATCAGTCCTCCGTGAACTGGGCGTGGTACAGCTCGGCGTACGGACCCCCGGCGGCCAGCAGCTCATCATGAGTGCCGTGCTCGACGATGCTCCCCTGCTCCACCACCAGGATCTGGTCGGCGGCCCGCACCGTCGACAGCCGGTGCGCGATCACGACGCTGGTGCGGTTGGCCATCGCGGTGTCCAGGGCCCGTTGCACGGCCACCTCCGACTCGCTGTCCAGGTGCGCGGTCGCCTCGTCGAGGACGACGATCGGCGGTGCCTTCAACAACAACCGGGCGATCGCCAGCCGCTGCCGCTCGCCACCGCTGAGCCGGTAGCCGCGCTCCCCGACCATGGTGTCCAGCCCGTCCGGCAGCCGGTCCACCAGCTCCAGCACCTGCGCCGCAGCCAGGGCCGCGCGCATCTGCTCCTCGGTGGCCTCGGGAGCGCCGTAGGCCAGGTTGTTGCGGATCGTGTCGTGGAACATGTGCGCGTCCTGCGTCACATAGCCCACCATCTGCTGCAGCGAGGCCAGGGTCAGCTCCCGCACGTCGTCCCCGCCGACCCGCACGGCACCCTCGGTGACGTCATAGAGCCTGGTCAGCAGGTTTGTGATCGTCGTCTTGCCCGACCCGGACGGCCCCACCAGCGCCAGCGTCTGCCCGGGACTGACGTGGAAGTTGATCCCGTGCAGCACTTCGGTGTTGCGGGCCTCGACGCCGGGGGTCACCGGTTCCAGCGACGACAGCGACACCTCCTCGGGCTCGGGGTAGGTGAAGTGCACCCGGTCGAAGTCGATGGACGCCTGCCCGGACGCGGCATGGGCGCCCGGACGGTCGGCCACCAGCGGTTCGACGTCCAGCACCTCGAAGACCCGCTCGAAGCTCACCAGCGCGCTCATCACGTCCACCCGCACATTGGTCAGCTGCACCAGCGGCCCGTAGAGCCTGGCCAGCAGGCTGGCGAGCGCGGTCAACGTGCCCACGGTGATGGCGCCGCGAATGGTCATCACGCNNCAGCGCGGTCGCCAGCGCCGCGACCAGCGTCAGCGAGGTCATGAAGTATCGTCCGACCAGGGCGATCCGGACGTTCGTCTCGCGCGCCGCGCCGGCCTTGTCGGCGAACAGCCGGTGTTCCTCCGACGGACGTCCGAACAGCTTGACCAGCAGCGCACCGGAGACTGTGAACCGCTCGGTCATGATCGCGGACATGTCCCCGTTCAGCTGCATCGAGTCACGGGTCAGGTCGGCCAACCGGCCGCCCACGATGCGTGCGGGCACCAAGAAGATCGGCAGCATCACCAGCGACGCCAGGGTCAGCTGCCAGTTCAACGCCAGCATGGCGGCCAGCACCAGCACCAGTTGGATGATGTTGCTCACCACGCTCGACAGCGTGGACGTGAACGCGCGCTGCGCCCCGAGAACGTCCGACTGCAGGCGGCTGACCAGCTTGCCGGTGTGGGTGCGGCTGAAGAAGGCCAGCGGCATCGAGGTGACGTGGTCGAAGACTTGGGTGCGCAGGTCGAAGATCAGGCCCTCGCCGATCCGCGCGGAGCACCAGCGGTTCAGGATCCCGATGCCCGCCTCGATGACGGCCAGCACCCCCACCACGGCCGCGAGGGTGATGACCAGCCGGCTGTTCCCCTTGAGCACGCCCTCGTCGATGATCGACTTGAACAACAGGGGCGGGGCGACGGCCAGNNCGGCCAGCACCGCGTCCAGCACGATGCAGACCCTGAAGACGGCCAGCAGCCCGCGGTAGGGCCTGCCCCAACCAATGACCGGACGCACGGTGCCGGGCGCGAGCCGATGACTCTTCACCGACTGGTCCTTGCGCAGGCCACCCATCACGCCGCCGCCTGCACGGCCCATGCCCATCCCCATGCTCACGCTGGCTGGCTCACTTCCGCTTGTCGCGCCCGTTCTTCTTGCCGGGCTTCTTCTTGTCTGCCGTGCTCTTGGCCTTGCCGGACGTGCTCTTCTCGGTCTTCCTGTCCTTGGCGGACGACGTCTTCGCGGACGACGCCTTGCCTGCGGGCGACTTGTCGGGCCTCTTCTTGTCCGGCTTGCCGCCCTGCTTGTTCTTGTCAGCCTTCTTGGACGACTTC
>DGKN01000201.1:14995-15440 GCA_002387005.1 Propionibacteriaceae bacterium UBA4569 | reverse complement strand
CGCCCCGGCCTCCTTGAGCACCGTCTGCACCCAGCCATAGGAACGGCCCAGGTCGATCGCCAGCGCGCGGATCGATTCCCCGTCCCCGTAGCGAAGAGCCAGGTCGGCGCCGAGCTGGCTGCGCTGTTCACCGACGACGCGGGCGCCGCGGCCCGGCCTGGACGGGGGCTGCGTCACTGCCATGGACGGGCCTTCCTTCGGGGTGGGACGGGTGTGCTGCCACGCTAGTGCGAGTGGGATGGGAGCCGCTAGGCGAGCGAGATCAGCTCAGCATATTCGGGGGTCCACAGGTCCTCGACGCCATCGGGCAGCACCAGCACCCGGTCGGGGTCGAGCGCGTGCACCGCGCCCTCGTCGTGGGTCACGAGCACCACTGCCCCGGCGTAGGTGCGGATCGCGTTGAGCACCTCTTCGCGGCTGGCCGGGTCGAGGTTGTTCGTCGGCT
>DGKN01000201.1:2183-14865 GCA_002387005.1 Propionibacteriaceae bacterium UBA4569 | reverse complement strand
CTTGCCGGCGCCGTTCAGGCCCAGGATGACGACCTTCGACCCCCGGTCGATCGCCAGGTCCACGCCCATGAAGACCTCGAGTGAGCCATAGGTCTTGGAGAGGTCGTTGGCCGTGAGCGGCACCTTGCCGCAGGGCGCGGGCTCCGGGAAACGGATCTTCGCGACCTTGTCGGCCGCGCGCTCGTCCTCGAGACCGGCCAGCATCCGTTCAGCGCGCTTCTGCATCGAGTGCGCCGCCGATGCCTTGGTCGCCTTGGCGCCGAGCTTGTCGGCCTGGGCGAGCAACTGCGAGGCCTTCTTCTCGGCATTCGCGCGCTCGCGCTTGCGACGCTTCTCGTCGGTCTCGCGCTGCTTGAGGTAGAGCTTCCAGCCCATCGAGTAGATGTCGATCTCGGCGCGGTTAGCGTCCAGATGCATCACCCGGTTCACCGTCGCGTCCAGCAGGCCGGTGTCGTGGCTGATCATGATCAGCCCGCCGGGGTAGGTCTTGAGGAAGTCCCGCAGCCAGGTGATCGAGTCGGCGTCGAGGTGGTTGGTGGGCTCGTCCAGCAGCAGTGTGTCTGCGCCGGAGAACAGGATGCGCGCCAGCTCGATGCGGCGGCGCTGACCACCGGACAGGTTGCGCAGCGGCTGCGCCAGCACGCGGTCGGGCAGCGAGAGGTTCGCGGCGATCCGGTGCGCCTCGCTCTCAGCGGCATAGCCACCGGCGGCGACGAACTGGCCCTCGGCCTTCGAGTAGGCGGTCATCGCCTGGTCGCGCTCGTCCCCGGTGGCCGTGCTCATCGCCTGCTCCAGGTCGCGCATCTTGACCAACACGCGGTCCAGCGAGCGGGCCGAGAGGATGCGGTCGCGGGCGATGGTCTCCAGGTCGGGGTCGCGTGGGTCCTGCGGAAGGTAGCCGAGCTGGCCCGAACGGGTTACCTGGCCGCCGGCGGGCAGCCCCTCCCCCGCCAGGATGCGCGTGAGGGTGGTCTTCCCGGCGCCATTGCGACCGACCAGACCCACCTTGTCGCCGTTGATCACCTGGAAGGAGATGGGTGAGACGAGCAACCGGGCGCCCGCCCTGACTTCGAGATCCTTGACCTGCAGCACGCCGTCCAGTGTTCCATGAGCTCAACCGAGCCCGAAAACCACCGATGTCGGTGGTTTCCGGGCTAGGTCTGAGAGCTCGGCCCTGGTGTGGAGACTCGATCAGCGGCGTCCGCCGCCCATGCCCCCACCGCCGCCCATCTCGCTGGCCGAGGCGGTGTTGGCGGTCACCGTGGTCACCAAGGTGCCGTTGACGTAGACGTCGTAGCTCTCGCCCGAGGTGATTTCGGAGGTGGAGAACCAGACGGTGCCGAAGTCGGCCTGCGCGGTGTAGGTCGCGATCTCGGTGTCGCCACTCTTCAGCGTCACCACGTCGCCGGACGATCCGGTGGCCGAGGCCATCACCCAGCCCTGGCTGGACTCGCTGCTGGGCGACTGCGCCATCGACGAGGTGCCCGCGGCCAGTAGGGTGCCGCCGTTGATCGTCAGGCCGTTGTCGAGGTCGAGTGAGCCATTGCCACCCTGGGTCGGGCCGGAGACCATCACGGTGCCGCCGGTCATCGTCATGGCGCCGGAGTTGGCGTCCAGGCCGTCGCCACCGACCAGCAGTTCCGTGGTGCCGCCGCTCACGGTGACTCCGGTCTCGCCGTCGCCAGAGGCGTTGATGCCGTCGTCGCTGGTGGTGATCTTGTTGGTGCCGCCGCTGATGGTGATCTGCGGCGCCTCGATGCCCTCATAGGACTGCTCGACGGTCGTGCTGCCGCCCGCCATGGTGATCGACTGCTCGGCGTGGATGCCGTCGTCGGCCGACTTCAGCGAGAGCGTCCCCCCGTCGATGGTGATCTGGCCGTCGCCGTGCAGGGCGTCATCGCCCGCGTCGACCGTGACCTCGCCATTGCTGACGACGAGGTTGACGCCCGCTTTCAGGCCCTTGGCGGAGGCGTCCTCGGCGACCTGGCTGCCCGAGCCGCCACCGGTGGTGACGTCCACGCTGCCGCCGCTGACGACGACGTCGGTCGTGGCCACCAGCCCGTCCCCGCCGGCGGTGGCGGTGATGGTGCCGCCGGTGACGGAGATGTAGCCGCGGTCGGCGTCGGTTTCGTTGTCGGACTTCACCGCATCGCCCTGGGAGTCCACCGTGATGGTGCCACCGGTGACGATGACGTAGTCCTGGCCCCGGATTCCGTCGTCGGCAGCCTGGACGCTGATGGTGCCCGACTCGATCACCAACCCGTCTGAGCTCGCGATGCCGTCGTTGACGGTGCCGGTGACCGACAGCGAGCCGTCGCCGGTGATCGTCAGGTCGGCCTTGGAGTCGATCGCGGCGGTCGCATCGTCGGTGGACGAGGCGGCGTCAGTGACGGAGTTGGTGGAGCCGTCGGCCAGGATGATGACCGCCTCGTCGGCGGCCGCCACAAAGATCGCCGGACNNAGGATGAGCTGCACCACGCCTTCCGCGGTCGAGTTGACGACAACCTGCCCGGCCAGCGTGCCCGAGAGCTTGTAGGTGCCAGCGGCGGTGATCGTCACCGTCGAGCTGTCGATGGTGACGCCATCACCGGTGGCGGACGCGGTGTCGCCGTCCAGGGTGATGCTCACGACGTCGGACTCGGAGTAGGTCTCGTCGGCGGCGGAGGCGTGCGATTCCTGGTTGTCGGCCAGGACTGTGGCCGCGCTGGCCCCGGCGGTGGCCGAGGTGGTCGACGCGCCGGTGGTNNGGTGGTCGACGCGCCGGTGGTCGACGCGCCGGTGGTCGAGCTGGCGGAACTGGAAGAGCTGGAGGTCGACGAGCTGCTCGAGGAGGTGCTCGTCACGACGGTGCTGCTGGAATCCGCGCCGGCGACGGAGCAACCGGTGAGCAGCGTGGCTCCGACAGCGAGGCCGGCGAGGGTCTTGCGCAGGGTCAGGAACTTGGGTGTCTTCGTGGGCATGTCTGGTGTCCTTCTGGTCAGGGGCGGGTCAGCGGAAGTGGTGGCGGAGCGTCCGGCTCCAACGGTTGTGGGGCAGCGAGGGCTCGAGGGCTGCCAGCCCGGTGGCGTACTTGGAGATGCGTTGCGGACGATGCCCGAGCCGCCACAGGGCTTGGTCGAAGACGGTCGGGGCGCCCGCGGTCTTGGTCTCGACGACGACCAGGTCGGGTCGACGCAGGCGGGCACGTGCCCCGCACAGCTCGGCCCAGGCCAGCTCGGTGTCGATGGTGATCCGGGCACTGCCGTCGGGCGCCAGCAGGGTCTGGCGGGCATAGCGGCTGCGCAACACGGGGCGCAGGTCGTCGACCTCCAGGCCCTCGATCCGGGCCGAGTGCAGGACGTCCGCGACGAAGCGTCGAGCCGGGTTGTCCAGCGCGCCGCGGTCGAGCCCGGGGCTGGCGAGGACGCGCTGCTTGGACGAGTGCTCACCGCGGCGGGTCTTCACCTCGACGAAGCGTGAGCCGGTGTCGAGGTAGTCGCGGGTGCGCACCTTCCAGCGCCGGGAGCGCCCCCAGGCGGCCTGGCGGTAGGAGTCGAGTTCGGGGGTGTCGATATAGGTGGACTCGTAGCCGAAGCGGTCAGCCCCGTCGATCGTGAGTACGCGGGTGCCGCTGGGCGCCTGCTCCAGGAATCGGGGCAGTTCGTCGCCGAGCAGCACGTACTTGCGGTCGATCCGGGTCATCAGCTCGGCACGCTCGGTCAGTTCGTCCAGCGTGATGGGGTCGAATTCCCACCCCCGCTCCCCGCGCTCCATGTCGGTCTTCCCCGCGAGCTGGCTCATGCGGCGACCCGCTCGAGGCTGGGGATGTTGTCGTCGTGCAGTGCCCGGCGGCCGGCACCGGTCCAGCGGACCTCGGCCCAGGTGGTCTCGTTCACGAAGTCGACGCGCTGCACGGTGACGCCGAGCACCCGTCCACCGAGCATCCCCTCAAGGTGCGCGATGAGTTCGTCCTCGTCGGCCAGGGCACGGTCGACGACGATCACCTGGCGACGGTGTGCGGGGAACAGGCCGGGATGGTCTGCGACGGCCATCACCAGCACGATGGCCGACATCAGCGCGACCGTCATCGCGATCGGAGCGGTGCTCATGCCACCGAGCAGCCCGAGTGCCAAGGCGCTGAAGTAGTAGGCCACCTCGCGCTGGTTGAGTTCGTCGGAGCGGAGACGGATGATCGACAGCACGCCGAACAGGCCCAGGCCGAGGCCGGCCCCGATCGCGGAGTCCATCAGGACGCTCGCGACCGCCAGCACGCCGACGTTCACGCCGAGGTAGGCGGTCAGCAGGTCCCGGCGGTGGTGGCGGGGGAAGTACAGGCCAAAGGTCAGGATGCTGATCGCGACCAGGTTGGCGACGATCGGCCAGAGCGCGGCGATGGTCATATCGCTCCTTGAGTGGGTTGGTGGTGGGGGGATTCGGACAGGTTCCATCAAGCCCGCTGGGTCTGTGCGTTCCCTGTGTGGGCCACCTGGCCGCCCTGTGAGTCGTCCATAAATGTCCTGCCTAGTCAGCGCACAGTCCCTGGACAGGGTCGGTGTCCACAGTTTTCCTATGACCAGCTCACGAACCAGCCGCCGAGCCATCCTCGGCGGCGCCCTCGGCACCACGCTTCTCGGCGTCGGCGGGGGCACCGCCTGGGCCCTCGACCGCTTCGTCGTGGACCATGCGGAGATCACCAATGCCTCGTCCTACGGCCAGGACGCCAGCTCGTCCGCGAGCTCGTCGGCCAGTTCGACCGCCACCGCGTCGGCGAGTGAGTCGGCATCGACCACCTCGGCCACCAGCGGCACCTTGACCGAGACCTCCTACACCTCGGACACCGAGCAGATCACCATCACCTCGAAGAGCTCCGGCTCGGCCGACAGCGCCCTTGCCTGGTTCATCGCGGACGTGCAGGTCACCGACGCCACGCTGGTGAAGACCGCCTTCGCCGAGGACACCTTCGGGACGAACATCATCGCCAACCCCTCCGACATCCTCAGCCAGTTCGGGGGCCTGTTCGGCATCAACGGTGACTACTACGGCTTCCGCGAGACGGGCATCGTCATCCGCAATGGCGTCGCCTTCCGCGACTCCGGGGCCCGCCAGGGCCTGTTGCTCACCCGCGACGGGGACATGTCGCTCTACGACGAGACCGCCACCACCGCGAAGCAGTTGGTCTCCGACGGCGCTTGGCAGACCTGGAGCTTCGGCCCCGGCCTGGTGGCCGGTGGCAAGGTCATCGACGGCATCGACTCGATCGAGATCGACACCAATGTCGGCAACCACTCCATCCAGGGCAACCAGCCACGTACCGCCGTCGGCACCCTGGGCACCAACCACTTCGTCTTCGTGGCCGTCGACGGACGATCGTCCGGCTACTCCAACGGCCTCACCCTGCCCGACCTCGCCGAGTTGATGAAGGGCATCGGCTGCACCGTCGCCTACAACCTGGACGGTGGCGGGTCCACCGCCATGGTCTTCAACGGGTCGCTGGTGAACAACCCGCTCGGCAAGGGCCAGGAGCGCGGTACCTCCGACATCATCTACCTGTCGAAGTGAGCGTGACATGAGTGCCGCAGCAGTCCCCAGCACCCGAGATGTCGTCGTCCTGGTGCCCGCCTACGAGCCGGACACCCGCCTCGCCGAACTCGTCGACACCCTCTCCCGTACCGCCCCGAAACACGAGGTGCTGGTGGTCGACGACGGTTCCGGGCCCGAGTATGACACCATCTTCGCCCTCGCCGAGGTGGCCGGCGCGACGGTCGTCCGCTTCCCCACCAACCGGGGCAAGGGAGCCGCGCTGAGGGCCGGTTTCGCGTGGGTGCGCGAGCATCGGGCCGGACGAGATGTCGTGTGCGCCGACTGCGACGGCCAGCACTCCCCGGCCGACATCCAGTCCGTCGCCGAGGGTCTGGGCAACGACACGGACATGGTGTTGGGGGTGCGGATGTTCACCGGTCAGGTGCCCCCGCGCAACCGGTTCGGGAATGACGCGACGCGAATCCTGTTCCGCTGGATCACCGGGACCTCCATCCTCGACACCCAGACTGGCCTGCGCGCCTACCCGGCCCGCCTGCTCGGGTGGCTGGAGGGCATCGAGGGCGACCGCTTCGAGTACGAGCTGAACCTGCTGCTGGCCGCCGGGGACGACCACCTCAGCATCACCCAGGTGCCGATCGAGACGATCTACCTTGCCGACAACGAGTCCTCGCACTTCCGGCCCCTGGCCGACTCCGCGCGGATCTACCGTCCGTTGCTGGCCCACGGCCTGCGCCGCAGCGCGCGACAGCTGCGCTTCGCCGCCTCGTCCCTGACCGGTTTCGCGATCGACACCGCCCTGTTGCTGGTGCTGCAGGGCGCCCTCGGGTCCTTGCTGGGCGCCCTGGTGGTGGCGCGGGCGGTCAGTGGCGCGGTGAACTTCACGCTCAACCGGCACTGGGTCTTCCTCGCCGAGAAGCAGCCCTTGGGCAGTTCGCTGTGGCGCTACCTGCAGCTCGCGGTGCTGCTGCTGGTGGCGAACTACCTGCTGATGCTGAGCTTCACCAGCGCCGGGGTCTCATTGCCGATCGCCAAGGTGGCCACGGAGGTGTCACTGGTGGTGACCAGCTATCTCGGCCAGGCGCTGTGGGTCTTCGCGCGCGGCCACACTGGGTTGCACCATTCGGGGCTGGAAGAATCTGGGCATGGGACGGACAAGCGGTCGAGCGACGCAGCGGCTGTTCGCCGCGGTGCTGCCACCGCCAGCGGTGGTGCAGTGGCTGGACGACCTGTTGGAGTCTCGACGGACGGGTTGGGACCTGCGCTGGAACCCGCCGCACCAGTGGCACGTCACGACCGTTTTCTGCCCTGAGGTCACCGACGAGCAGTTCGACGACTTCGTGGACGGGCTGGCCGAGGTGGCGCGCCGGGCGAAGCCCTTCGGGCTGGCTATCCGTGGCGGCGACGCCTTCCCCGAACTCGTCCGGGCCCGCCACCTGATCGCTCTGCTCGACGACCCCGCGGACGGTCTGCCGGAGCTGGCCCGTGGGTCGCGCCGGGCTGCTCGTCGAGCTGGCATCCAGATCGAGTCGAGGCCCTACCAGCCGCACCTCACGCTCGCCCGGGCGAACCGTCCGTCCGACCTGTCGGCGTGGGAACCAGTGCTCCAGGATCTGGACGGTCCGCGCTTCGGCGTGGCGGAGTTGGCGCTGGTCCGATCCACGCTCGACCCCCGCGCCCATGGGCGTGCGGCCCACACTCCGGTTGCTCGTCTACCCCTTGGAGACCATCGCTTCTGACCCAGAGATGGGCCACAATCGTCTTGTGCCGTTGAAAAAGCGAATGGCACCCGATCGGCGGGCGTGTGGATCTTCGTGGGGGAGATCCGCCCCGCCGGTCGTGTTCCGGCCGGACGCGCAGCGGCAGCGATCAGAACCGGGCGTCGAGGTCGGCCCGCATCAGCTGGATCATCCGGTCCAGCACCTCGCGGTAGTGCGTGAGCTCCGAAGGAGCCAGCGAACCGAAGCGACGCTCGTCCGCCGCCGACAGCAGTGTCCTGGCCTGGTTGAGCCGTTCCCGACCGTGGCCGGTGATCCGCACCCGTACCAGGCGCTGGTCGTCCCTGTCCCCCACCGTCTCCACCAGGCCCTGGGCAGCCATGCGGGACACCAGGCGCGTCACATTGCCGCGGGTGCAGAGCAGTTCCTTGGCTATGGTCGAGACGGACGGGTCCTCGGGGTGCTCGTCGGCGGTGCGCAGCAGATTGTACTGGGTCGGGGTCAGGTCGGCCTCGGCAATGGTGCGACGGTCGCCGTCGTCGAGCACGAGGTAGGCGACGCGCAGCCGATCCACCAGTTCCTGCATCAGTCCGTCTCCTGCCCATTCCCTTTTTTGGTGACTAGTCACCATAATGGTCCCATTGACCCTGCCCGCGAGCACCAGCAGGATGCCCGGCCCCACTGAAGGATGATTGTGTCACCCACTGCCCCACCACCGCTCGCTGCCGCGCATCCTCTACAGGAACCCCACCACGACGGGTCAGCGCTGTACGTCGACCCCGCGCACCCGGCGCTGGGCGAGAAGGTGCGGCTGCGGCTCCGCGTCCCCCATTCCCATCCCGTGACCTCGGTGCACGTCCGCCACCTCGCGGACGCCGAACCCCGCTTCGTCGAGGCGCACGAACTGTGGCGCGACGACTGGGAATCCGTCTGGCAGTGCGAGCTCGAGATGCCGAACCCGACGCTGAACTATCGCTGGATCCTGGCCGGCGGCCCCACCGGTTATGCCTGGGTCAACGGGACGGGCGTGCACACCCGCGACGTCCCCGACGCCGCGGACTTCCGGCTGGTCACGGCCCCCGAGCCGCCCGCCTGGACCCGTGATGCCGTGGTCTACCAGATCTTCCCCGACCGTTTCGCACGGTCGTCAGGAGCGGACGCGCGCGAGCTGCCCGAGTGGGCCGTCGCCCGCGGCTGGCACGAGCGGGTGAAGCTCGACACCCGCGCCCACGGCAGCGAGTTCGTCTACGGCGGCGACCTGCGCGGCGTCACCGAACGGCTCGACCACATCGCCTCGCTCGGCGCCGACGTGGTCTACCTGACCCCCTTCTTCCCATCCGAGTCCAACCACCGTTACGACGCGATGAGCTTCGACCACGTCGACCCGATCCTGGGCGGGGACGAGGCACTCGTCGAGCTGGTCGAGGCGGCCCACGCCCGCGGGATGAGGGTGATCGGCGACTTCACCACCAACCACACCGGCGTGACCCACGAGTGGTTCCAGACCGCACTGGCCGACCCGAACTCCCCCGAGCACGACTTCTACCTGTGGGAGCCGGACGGAGAGTTCGGCTACGCCACCTGGCTCGGCGTGCGCACCCTGCCCAAGCTCAACTTCGCGTCCGAGGCGCTGTTCGAGCGGTTGTTCGGGGATGAGGGCGTCATCCGCAAGTGGCTGCGCGCCCCCTACGGTCTGGACGGCTGGCGGGTGGACGTCGGCAACATGACCGGCCGCTACCGCGACCAGGACCACTATCACCAGGTGGCCCGGGCGATGCGCGCTGCAGTGGACGCGGAGGGCGAGAAGTATCTGGTCGTCGAGCACGGCCATGACCTCACCGGCGACCTGGACGGCCACGGCTGGCAGGGCGCGATGAACTACACCGGTTTCACCCGCCCGATGTGGACCTGGCTGCGCCACCCCAACGACGCCCCCAAGTTCCTCGGCTCGCCGTTGATGGTTCCCCGCTTGGGCGGTGGGCAGGTCGTCGAGACCATCCGCGAGTTCAGCTCACACCTCCCGTGGACCGCGCTGCGCCACTCGATGAACCTGATCGGCTCCCACGACACGACGCGCGTGCTGACATTGGCCCACCGTGACCGCCGGATAGCCGGCGTCGCGGCCGCGATGCTCTACACGATGCCGAGCGTCCCGATGCTCTACTACGGGGACGAGATCGGTCTCGAGGGCGACTACGCCGAGGACGGACGCCGCCCCTTCCCCTGGGACGACGAGGACGGTTGGGACACCGACCTGCTCGAGCTGTACCGCTGTCTGGGGTCAGCCCGCCGCGAGCTGGACGCGCTGCGCCACGGCGGCCTGCGCTGGGCCGGCGCCAGCGACGACGTCATCTGCTTCCTGCGCGAGACCGCCGAACAGCGCGTGCTGGTGGTGGTCAGCCGGAACTCCTTCGGTGAGCTGCGGCTCCCGGCGGCGGCACTGAAGGGCATCGAGGGCGGACGCGCGGTGGTCGGCGGCGGAATCAGCGTCGACGATCACCAGGTGACGGTCACCGACATCGGCTCCCCGGTGACCATCTGGGTCTGGTGACAGCGCGCGAGGGACGGACAAAGCACGTGACGGACAAAGGGGGGTGGCCCCGGCGAGACGATCGCCGGGGCCACCCCCTTTCACGTGCTGTGCGGTTGTATGCCCTCAGGTCACTTGAGCAGCGCCAGGCGGGCCGGGTCGTTCGCGAATGCCTCCTTGGCATTGTCCTTGGTGACGACGACCGGATCCTGGGCGTAGATCGGGACGTCGATCTTGCCGTTGTTGGTCTTCTCAGTCGGGTCGGGCAGCGCCTCACCCTTCTGCATGGCGTTGATCAGCGTCACCGTCTGCGAGACCAGCTTGTCGGTGGGCTTGTAGACGGTGCAGTACTGCGTACCCGCCCACACCAGCGAGACCGACTCGTTCTCGGCGTCGAGGCCGGTCACGATCGGGGTGCCGGCGCCGGCCTGCTTGCAGGAGGTGAGGATCGCGCGGGCGATGCCGTCATTGGGCGACAGCACGCCGTCGATCTTCTTGCCCGAGTAGTTGCCCGAGAGCAGCGAGTCCATGCGCGACTGGGCCTTGGCGTTGTCCCAGTCGGCGGTGGCGCACTGCGCGAACTTGGTCTGGCCCGAGACGACGACCAAGGTCTTGTCGTCGATCTTCGGCTGCAGCACGCTCATGGCGCCGGTGAAGAAGTTCGGGGCATTGGGGTCGGCCGGGCCGCCACCGAAGAGCTCGATGTTGTACGGGCCCTCACCCTTGCTCTTCAGGCCGTCCAGCAGGGCCTGACCCTGGAGCTCGCCGGTGCGCACCGAGCCGAACTGGACGACGCCGTCGACGGCCTCGGTGTTCTCGATCAGGCGGTCGAAGCCAATCACCTTGACGCCCGCGTCGTGCGCCTTCTGCAGCACGGTGCCGAGCTGCTTGCCGTCGACGGGGCCGACGACGATGACCTTCGCGCCCTGCTGGATCATCGCGTCGATCTGGGACTGCTGCTGGGGCACCTTGTTGTCGGCGGCCTGGGAGATGACCTTGTAACCGGCGGCAGCGAGCTGCGTCTTGAACATGTCCTGGGCCTCCTTCCAGTTCTGGGTGCCCAGCCACGGCAGCGCGACGCCGATGGTCGAGCCGGCGTCGAAGCCACCCGAAGCAGCAGCGGAACCGCTGGAACCGGCAGCAGCCGTGGTGGTGGAGGTGGAGGAGCCGTCGCGGCCGCCGCCACAGGCGCTCAGGCCCGTCAGGGCAGCGAGTCCGGCAGCGCCGCCGAGCATCGACCTTCTGGTGACCTTCATGGGTGTTTCCTTTCGGTGGGTTTCGGCGTCAGATGCCGGGGTTGGAGGTGGGCAAGGTGTTCTCGGAGGTGACCACGGGGCCCTCCGCACTGGGGACGGCATCGGCCGTCGACTGGTTGGCCGCAGCCACGGCTGCAGGAGCGTCGGCCGGCGCCCTCGTGCCGCCGGTCAGGCGTCCGATGATGGACGGGCGGCCCTGCTGCTTGTTGTAGACGTCGAAGGCGACGGCGGCCAGCAGCACGAGGCCCTTGATCACCGAGGTCTTGTCCTGGCCGACGCCGAGCAGCATCAGGCCGGAGTTGAGCACGGCCATCACGAGGCCGCCGATCACGGAGCCGAAGACGGTACCGATGCCGCCGCTGACGGCCGCGCCGCCGANNACGGACGACCCTGCTGCTTGTTCCACACGTCGACGCCGACGGCGAAGAGGAGCACGAGGCCCTTGATCATCGAGACGACGTCGGCACCGGCGCCGAGCAGCGCGAGTCCGTTGTTCAGGAACGCCATCACGAGACCACCGATGATCGACCCGATCACGGTGCCGATGCCGCCGGAGACGGCCGCGCCGCCGATGAAGACTGCGGCGATGACGTCCAGCTCCCAGTTGTTGCCGTCCGACGGGCCGGCAGCGGTGGAGCGGCCGAGGAAGAGGATGCCCGCGAGACCGGCCAGGAAGGACATGTTCAGCATCACCAGGAAGTAGGTGCGGGCGGTGTTGACGCCGGACAGCGCGGCGGCGGCCTTGTTGCCGCCGACGGCGTAGACATGGCGGCCGAAGCGGGTGCGCTCGGTGATGATGTAGTAGATGCCGACCAGGGCGAGCAGGATCACGCCGGGCACCGGGAAGGAGGTGCCGGGACGACCGGAGCCGAAGACCCAGGTCAGGTACAGGATGACGGCGCAGACCAGCGCGATGCGGATCAGGCTGACGCCCATCGGCGCCTCGCCACCGCGGGCGGCCACCTGGCTGCGGCGGCGCAGCTCGGCGACGACGAAGCCAGCGCAAAGCAGCAGGCCGAGCAGCAGGGTGGAGTTGTTCATGTTGGTGAAACCGGGGCCCCACTCCTTCATGTAGCCGGCGCCAAAGAACTCGAGCTCCGGCGGGGCGGCGACCGAGATCGAGCCCGAGATCCAGATGACCAGGCCGCGGAAGATCATCATGCCGGCCAGCGTCGTGATGAAGCCAGGGATCCCCACCTTGCTGAGGAAGAAGCCGTGCCAGGCGCCGATCGCGCAGGCCAGCAGCAGGCCGAGGATCACGGCGAGGATCCAGTTCAGGCCGTGGTTGGTGGCCAGGATCGAGACGACCATGCCGACGAAACCGGCCACCGATCCGACCGACAGGTCGATCTCGCCGATGACGATCACCATCACCATGCCCAGCGCCATGATCAGCACGTAGGCATTGCCGATGATCAGGTTCTGCAGGTTGGAGGCGGTCAGCATGCGGCCATCCGACTTCCACTGGAAGAACAGGGCCAGCACGACCATCGCCAGCACCATCGTGTACTGCTGGAGGTTGTTACCGAGGACTTGCTTCACTGCTTTCACTGGAGTGCTCCCTGGCTTGCTGAGGTGGCGGTGGTGGTCATGCGGCGCATCAGGCTCTCCTGGTCCGCATCCTTGGCGTCGAGGCAGCCGGTGATGGCGCCCTCGCAGAG
>DGKN01000201.1:0-2114 GCA_002387005.1 Propionibacteriaceae bacterium UBA4569 | reverse complement strand
CTTGGCGCCGACGTCGATGCCGCGGGTGGGCTCGTCGAGGATCAGCACCTTGGGTTGGGGGTACATCCACTTGGCGAGGACGACCTTCTGCTGGTTGCCGCCCGACAAGGTGGCCACGCCGACGCCGGTGGAGGGGGTCTTCACCCGCAGGTCCTTGCGGTACTGCTCGGCGACCTCGCCCTCGCGGGTCAGGTTCAGCAGGCCGTGGCGCACCAGGTCCTTGAGGTTCGCCGCGCTGATCGTGGTTTTGATCGAGTCGAGCAGGTTCAGGCCCAGCTGCTTGCGGTCCTCGGTGACGTAGGCGATGCCCAGGTCGATCGCCTGCTGGACGGTCTTCGGGGCGACCTCCTTGCCGTCCAGCACCATCGTCCCGGAGTGGTAGATGCCGTAGCTGCGGCCGAAGATGGAACGCGCCAGCTCGGTGCGCCCGGCACCCATCAGGCCCGCGAAACCGACGATCTCCCCCGCACGGACGTTGAAAGAGGCGTGCTTGGTGATCATCCGGCCGGGCACGTCAGGGTGCTCGACATTCCAGTCGCGCACCTCCAGCAGCACCTGGCCGGGGTTGGACTCGTGGTCGGGGTAGCGGTTCTCGATCGAGCGGCCGACCATCGCGCGAATGATGCGGTCCTCGTCCACCTGACCGGCGACCACGTCGTAGGTCTCCACCGTCTTGCCGTCGCGGATGACGGTGACGGCATCGCTGACCGCAGCGATCTCGTTGAGCTTGTGGGAGATCATGATCTGGGTGATGCCCTTGGCCTTCAGGCCGCGCATCAGGTCGAGCAGGTTGGCCGAGTCGTCCTCGTTCAGGGCCGAGGTGGGCTCGTCCAGGATCAGCAGGCGGACGTTCTTCGACAGCGCCTTGGCGATCTCCACCAGTTGCTGCTGGCCGACGCCGAGGCGTTTGATCGGGGTGTTCGGGTCGATGTCCAGGCCGACTCGGGCCAGCAGGTCGATCGCGCGGTTGCGCGCCTGCGCCCAGTCGATCAGGCCGCCCTTGACGACCTCGTCGCCCAGGAAGATGTTCTCGGTGATCGACAGCTCGGGCACCAGGGCCAGCTCCTGGTGGATGATCACGACACCCTCGTGCTCGGAGTCCTTGATCCGGCCGAAGTTCATCACCTTGCCGTCGAGCACGATGTCGCCGCCATAGGTGCCGTGCGGGTAGACACCCGACAGCACCTTCATCAGGGTGGACTTGCCCGCACCGTTCTCGCCACAGATGGCGTGGATGTCAGCCTTGCGCACCCGCATCGTGACATCATCCAGGGCCTTGACACCCGGGAACTCCTTGGTGATGTGGCGCATCTCCAGGATGACGTGCTCGTCATCGACCATGTCGTCTCCTTTGACCATGGCACCGCCGAAACCGGCCGGTGCTGCTGAACGAAAAGGTACGCCGGGAGCGTCTTTGGCGTCACTAAGTGAAGCCAAGAGTGACCAAACCGTGACAAATGAGCCTGAAGGCTTGTTTCACCTCGGTCGGTTGACTTCTGGAGGTGAATGGACGGACGATCTAGGCACCACCGAGTGATCTGCCCAGCAACAACGACGTGACAAGGAGGTCCGCGTGCTCGCCCCCGGTTCGCAGTCCTCCCTGCGCGAGGCGAATGCGCTGCGCATCCTCGAGGCCGTGCGCACCTTCGGCGGCATCACCCAGGTGGAGCTCGCCTCCGCAACGGGCCTCTCGCCGGCCACTGTGTCCAACATCGTCAAGCAGCTGGAGCGCGACGGCATCGTCGCGACCTCGGCCACCACTCGCTCCGGGCGCCGCGCCCAGCAGGTCTCGCTGGTGCCTTCCTCCGGCCTGTCGCTGGGCGTGCACATCACGCCCCGCTCGCTGGACCTCTACCTGGCCGACGCCTCGCACGACGTCCAGCTCGCCCGCCGGTTGCCGCTGCCCGAGGGACATCGGCACGACACCACGCTCGACCGGGTCGCGCTGCTGGTGGGCGAGGCCTCCGAAGACGTGGGCGCGAGCATGGACGACGTGGTCAGCATCGGGGTGGCCCTGCCCCAGGCGATGACCGCCCGCGCCACCGCAGCCTCGCTGACCGGCTGGGAGGACGTCGACATCGTGGACACCCTGCAACGGCGGCTCGGTCGACCGG
>DGKN01000254.1 GCA_002387005.1 Propionibacteriaceae bacterium UBA4569 | reverse complement strand
AAGCCAGCGGCGGTGACCAGCCCCAGTGCCAGCAACACCACGGCGCCCACTCGCAGGAGTTGCTGGGGATTGATCGGGAGCGCCTGCCCCAGTGAGCCGGCGAGCACGCCCAGGGGAACCATTGTGCAGAGCAGGCCGAACCAGAACAGGACGCAGCGCCCGACCAGGGTTCCGGTGCGGGTGAAGGCAAAGGCGAAGAAGCTGGGCAGCAACAAGGCCGCGCACGGGCTGAAGAGGGCCGCGACGCCGCCGAGGAAGGCCACCACGAAGCTGGTCTGCTGCACTCCCGAAGGCTATCGGGGGATGGTTGCCAGCCCGCCGACGCCACCTTTTCCCGGTCCATGACAGCATGGAGCGCAATGAACCTCCTCGAGCACCTTCCCGCCGCGGGCGACCGCGGCCCCGACGCCCTCTACGCCGCCTTCACCGTCTGGACCACCAGCCGCGGGATCAGCCTGTACCCGCACCAGGAGGAGGCGATCCTGGAGATCCTGAGCGGCAACAATGCGATCGTCATGACCCCGACCGGCTCGGGCAAGTCGCTGATCGCGCTGGCGGCGCACTTCGCTGCCGTCGCCGAGGGGCACCGCACCTGGTACACCGCGCCGATCAAGGCCCTGGTCAGCGAGAAGTTCTTTGCGCTGTGCGATGCCTTCGGCGCCGAGAACGTCGGCATGGTCACCGGTGACGCGTCGGTGAACCAGGACGCGCCGATCATCTGCGCCACCGCGGAGATCCTGGCGAACCTGGCGTTGCGCGAGGGACGCACGGCCGACGTCGGCCAGGTCGTGATGGACGAGTTCCACTTCATCGCCGACCCCGACCGCGGGTGGGCCTGGCAGGTCGGCGTCCAGGAACTGCCGCAGGCGCAGTTCGTCATCATGTCGGCAACGCTCGGCGACGTCACCCAGTTGTGCGACGACCTGACGCGCCGCACCCGACGCGAGACCGCTGTCATCGCGGACGCCATCCGCCCGGTCCCGCTGGTCTACACCTGGGCGATGACGCCCATCCACGAGACCGTCGAGGAACTCGTCAAGACCCACCAGGCGCCGGTGTACATCGTCCACCAGACCCAGGCTGCTGCCCTGGAGCGCGCGCAGTCGCTGCTGTCGGTGACCCTGGTGAACACCGCTGAGAAGCACGAGATCGTCGACGCGATGGGCCACTTCCGGTTCGCAGGCGGCTTCGGCAAGACGCTGGAGAAGCTCGTCCGGGCAGGGATCGGCGTGCACCACGCTGGGATGCTCCCCCGCTACCGGAGGCTGGTCGAGACGCTTGCCCAGCGTGGCCTGCTGAAGGTGATCTGCGGCACCGACACCTTGGGCGTCGGCATCAACGTCCCCATCCGCACGGTGCTGTTCACCGCGTTGACGAAGTTCGACGGACGACGCGTGCGGACGCTGCGTTCGCGGGAGTTCCACCAGATCGCCGGACGTGCGGGGCGGGCCGGTTTCGACACCACCGGTTATGTCGTCGCGCAGGCACCTGAGCACGTGATCGAGAACGAGCGACTGCTGGCCAAGGCCGGCGATGACCCGAAGAAGCAGCGCAAGGTGGTGCGCAAGAAGCCGCCGGAGGGTTTCGTCAGCTGGACCGAGGAGGGCTTCCAGCGGCTGATCGGCTCCACCCCCGAGACGCTGCACGCGCGGATGCGGATCACGCACGCGATGCTGTTGAACCTGCTGGAGCGCGACGAGCCGATCACCGATTCGGTGGTCTCACTGGTGCAGGGGGCGGTGTCGGATCCCAAGGCCCAGCGGCAGTTGCTGCGCCGGGCCCTGCAGATCGGACGCTCCCTGATCGAGGCCGGGATCGTCGTCGCGCACCGCGAGCCGGGCAAGCCGACCCGCTACGAGCTGGACGTCGACCTGCAGTCGAACTTCGCATTGAACCAGCCGTTGTCGGCGTTCGCGATGGCGGCCTTCGAGCTGCTGGACGAGGACTCGCACACCTACCCGCTCGACCTGGTCAGCGTCATCGAGTCGACGCTGGAGGACCCGATGCCGATCCTGCTGCAGCAGCAGTTCCGGGCGCGCGGGGAGGCCGTCGCGGAGATGAAGGCGGACGGCTATGAGTACGAGGAGCGGATGGCGGCGCTGGAGGAGGTCACCTGGCCCAAGCCGCTGGAGGAGCTGCTGCAGCACGCGCTGACCGTCTACGCCGCCGCGCACCCTTGGCTGGCCGAGGCGCAGCTGAGCCCCAAGTCGATCGTCCGGGAGATGTTCGAGCGGGCGATGACCTTCGGTGAGTACGTCGCCTTCCACAAGATCGAGCGGGTCGAGGGGCTGCTGCTGCGCTACCTCAGCGATGCCTACCGGGCGCTGCGGCACAGCGTCCCCGAGCGTTTCGTCACCGAGGAACTGGAAGACCTGGTCGAGTGGCTGGGCGAGGTGATCCGGCTGACCGACAGCTCGTTGTTGGACGAGTGGGAGGCGCTGACCGACCCGGACGCCGATGCCGAGGCCCGGTTGAAGGCGCTGACGCACCCGACGGCGCCGCAGCGTCCGGTGACCGGGAACGCGCGGGCCTTCCGGGTGCTGGTGCGCAATGCGATGTTCCGGCACGTGGAGCTGATGGCCGACGACCTGGTCGACGAGCTGGCCGAGCTGGATGCTCGCGATCCGCAGGTCGTGATGACCGCGGATGCCTGGGACAAGGCCCTGGGCGCCTATTGGGACGACCACGACGAAATCGGGCTGGACGGGGACGCGCGCGGCCCGAAGCTGTTCGTCGTCGAGGAGTTCGGACGGACCTGGCGGGTGGCGCAGATCATCGCCGACCCCGAGGGCGACCACGACTGGCAGCTGCACGCCTCCATCGACCTGGACGCGTGTGACGAGGCCGGCGAGCTGGTGTTGCACGTGCTCGGTTTCGCCCGGGTGGATTCGTAGTTCGTCGCGAACTGCTGTTGGTTCGGCTCGTCTGGTCCTAGGCTCGTCGTGAGCGACCACCGAGGAGGAAACATGGAGCTGACCAGCACCTCGATCCCTGCCGGGACGAACATCGACCTGCGGTACGCCGAGCAGGGAGCGGGCGGTGAGAACGTCCGTCCGGCCCTGGCGTGGAGCGATGCGCCGGAGGGGACGAGGAGTTTCGCGATCACCTGCTACGACCCGGACGCCCCGACCGGCTCGGGCTGGTGGCACTGGGTCGCCGTCGACATCCCCGCGGACGTGACCTCGCTGGAGGAGGGCGCCGAACTGCCGTCGTCGGTACGGGAGTGGGTCAACGACTATGGCTATGTGGGCTACGGCGGCCCGTGCCCGCCACCCGGACCCGCGCACCACTACGTCTTCACCGTCTACGCGATGCCGACCGAGAAGCTGGACGTGCCCGACGACGCCCCGAGTGCGCCGCTGCGGTTCACGATTCTGGCGCAGGCGCTGGACGAGGCGAGCTTCACCGGCCTGTTCGCGCTGCCGAGCTGAGTTCCCCGGCTGGTTCAGCGGGCGACGCGAACCTCTGGACGCTGGGCGGCGCACCCCCTAGCGTCAACCATGACGGCACAACCATGAAGGGAACGACCATGAGCGAGCACACGCCCGACGGCACCTACAACGAGGCCGAGCGCACCGATGTCGAGCTGGACCAGACCGGCTACCGCAACACCAAGCGCGACGAGACCCACGTCGACCAGACGGGCTACAAGGGCGTCACGCGCGGCGTGGTGCACCACGAGCACGCGCACAACGACGGCACCGTGGAGAACGACGAGCACTAAGTTTCCAGCACCCCGGACTGGGTGGAGTTTCTGCCGTAGTTGGCAGAAACTCCACCCAGTCCG
>DGKN01000251.1:42690-61709 GCA_002387005.1 Propionibacteriaceae bacterium UBA4569 | reverse complement strand
CCGCCGCGGACTGGTCCCGTCGCCCGATCCCCAGCGACTGGCTCGTCTACGCGGCGCTCGACGTCGAGTTGCTGGTGGAGCTGCGCGAGAAACTGGCCGCCGACCTGGCCGCCGCCGGGAAGCTCGAGTGGGCCGAGCAGGAGTTCGCGAATTTGGTGGAGGTCTACCGGCAACCGCCCGAGCCCACCGGTGAGCGCTGGCGCCGTACCTCCGGCATGCACACCGTCCGTAGCGCGCTGGGGGTGGCCGTCGTCCGGGAGCTGTGGTCGACTCGCGACGAGATCGCGCGTCGGCTCGACAAGGCCCCTGGCAAGGTCGTGCAGGACAAGGCCATCAGCGAGCTGGCGGGCCTCGTCGGGCGGCCGCCGGTGGTCCCCACCAAGGAGCAGATGCGCCGTATCGACGGCTTCAAGCGTCGGACGGCCCGCCAGTACGAGAACAACTGGCTCGCCGCGCTGGAGCGCGTTGCGGAGCTGCCTGCCCGCNNACGCCGCTGGATGGACCGCCGATGCCGCGCCAGTGGGAACGTCGCTGGCCCGATGCCTTCGCCCGGTGGAATGCGGCCCGTCCCGCCACCCAGCAACTGGCGGAGAAGCTGTCGATGCCGCCGGAGAACCTGGTGAGCCCCGACACCCTGCGCCGGATCACCTTCGAGCCGCCGGTGCCGCTCACCCATGAGACGATCGACGCCCGGCTCGCTGAGCTCGGAGCCAGGCCGTGGCAGCGCCAGCAGCTGGTTCCCGTCCTGCTGGAGACGCTCGACGCCTGAAGGTCGGTAGCGGCCGAGCCGGTCACCGACGAGGTCATCGCCTGGCTCGTGTGGTGAGCGGTCACAGGCATTTGTCAGTAGCTGGTGCAAGAGTGACATCGTGGTCGCATTCTGGGAACGCAAGGCACCGGTCTACCTCTCGAGGTTGTTCTTCGCCGCCTCGCTGCTGACCATCGCGCACGCCGTGTTCCGCGGCACCCGGTGGGTGCACTGGCTCGTGCAGGCATTCAGCCTGGCCGTGTTCCCGATCGACATCGGCGGACTCGGCCTGGCGGCCTTCCTGACGATCCTCGGCGCCGGCCTGCTGCGCCGCAAACGGGCCGCCTGGTGGCTCGCCCTCGTGTTCCTCTGCTTGCAGTGGATCGTGCCGGTGGTCGTGAGCGTGCTGGTGGCCCGCGAGTGGTGGCAGGGCCACAGCCTGGACGAGCCGCTCGAGCAGGCGATGCTCTCGTACCTGTTCAACTCCTTGTCGGTGGCGCTGTTGATCGTTGGGCTCGTGGTCGCGCGCCGCTCGTTCGCAGCCCGCCTGACCCCGGGCAACATGCGCTACGCCCTCGCGACCCTGGCCGTCGGACTCACCACCTCGGTGGCCACCGGCCTTCTGCTGGGGTGGCTCACCGGACACGAAGGAGGTCCGCGCAACCGGCTGTTGAGCATCCTCGACCACCTGGTGTTCGGCTCGGCGGCCTCGCGACCGCGGATGGTTCCCGAATGGGTCCAGCTCTTCGTGGGATCGCTGTTCGCGCTGACGATGCTCGGAGCATTGCTCGTGCTGCTGCGCTCCCAGCGCCAGCGGGCGAACCTGCCGCTCGATGACGAGCTGCACGTGCGCGCGCTGCTGGATGAGAACCCGGACGACTCGCTCGGCTACTTCAACACCAGACGCGACAAGCAGACCCGCTTCTCGGCCACCGGGCAGGCGGGGGTCGCCTACCGGGTGCAAGGTGGCGTGTGCCTGGCCTCTGGGGACCCGCTGGGCCGCCGGGAGCACTGGCCCGCCGCGCTGGCCAGCTGGCTCGAGATGGTGCGCCACTACGGGTGGACGCCCGCCGTGGTGGGCGCCTCCGAGGACGGCGCCGTCGCCTGGGACCGGGCGGGTCTTCGGGTCATCAGGGTGGGGGACGAGGCCATCCTGCGGCCCGACCGCTTCGACCTGGCCGGTCATGAGCTCAAGGCGGTGCGCCAGACCGTCGAGCGGCTGACCAGGGCCGGCTACCAGACGCGGGTGCGCCGTCACCGCGACATTGGCGCCGCCGAACTGCAACGGCTGATCGGCCTCGCCGACCGGTGGCGCGACGGCGACGACCGCGGCTTCTCCATGGCACTCAACCGGCTGGGGGACCCCCTCGACGGCAACTGCCTGCTGGTCGAGGCCTTGTTCCCGGACGACCACCTCGGCGACCGGGAGGATGCGCGGGTCGCGGGGTTGTTGTCCTTCGTCCCGTGGGGCCGCGACGGCCTGAGCCTGGACGTGATGAGGCGCAACCCCGAGGCCGACAACGGCGTGACCGAGCTGATGGTCACCGGCCTGATGACGGCCGGTCGCGAACTCGGGATCCGTCGGGTCTCGCTGAACTTCGCCGTCTTCCGCTCGACGATCGAGGAGGGGGAACGGGTCGGGGCGAGCAGGGTGCGGCGGCTGCAGCGTCGTACCCTGATGCTCTTCAGCCGGTGGTTCCAGATCGAGCAGCTGTACCGCTCCAACGTGAAGTACGCGCCGCAGTGGTCGCCTCGTTTCCTCGCCTACGAGGAGGCGGCCGATCTCGGGCCGGTCGGGGCGGCGATGGGTGTGGCCGAGGGCTTCCTTGATGTGCCGCATTGGCTCGACCCCCTGCCGGTGCCGCAGCAGCAGCTCGTTGCCACCGACGACCCGAGGGTGGTTGCCTTCCTCACTCGTCCCGGGACCGAGGTCGCAGCGCGACGGCTGCCCGAGCAGGTGCGGCGCCGGTTCGACGAGCGAGCCGAGATCATCGCCTCGGGAGCACAGGCCTATCCCGTGCACACAGGGGTCGATGCCCACTGCGCCGACGTGGCGGGAGCCCCCGGCCGGGCCATGACCATTGGCGGACGGGTGATGGCGGTCAGCGACCACGGCGGTGTCGTGTTCGCCCGCGTGCAGGACTGGAGCGGCCAGGCGCAGGTGCTGCTCGACCAGGCCAGCCTCGGACGGGAGGAACTGCGGCGGTTCAGCCGCGCGGTCGACCTGGGTGACCACTTCTCGTTCACGGGGACGACGGGCGCCTCGCGCAATGGGTCGCCCAGCTTGCTGGCGCAGGCCTGGCAGCTCACGAGCAAGTGCCTGAGACCCCTGCCCGACAAACACCGTGGCCTGGCCGACCCGGAGCTGCTTGTCAGGAACCGGCACCTCGACCTGGTGATGAACCGTGCTTCCCGCGACCGTCTCGCCGCGCGGTCGAGGACGATCCAGTCGGTGCGGCAGACGCTCCTGGGGCAGGACTTCCTGGAAGTCGAGACCCCGATCCTGCAGACCATCCATGGCGGCGCGAACGCCCGTCCCTTCCGTACCCACATCAATGCCTACGACCTCGACCTCTACCTGCGCATCGCGCCGGAGCTCTACCTGAAACGGTTGATGGTAGGCGGGCTCGACCGCATCTTCGAGATCGGGCGCAACTTCCGCAACGAGGGTGCCGATGCCACCCACAACCCGGAGTTCACCGTCCTGGAGGCCTACCAGGCCAATGGCGACTACCAGTCGATGAGGGTGCTCACCGAACAGCTGGTGCGTGACGCGGCGGTGGCGGCCAGCGGCGGGACGATCGTCCGGGGACGAGACGCACACGGCGTCGAGCACGAGGTCGACCTCGCCGAACCGTGGCGATGGGTCAGCGTGCACGAGGCGGTATCACAGGCCTCCGGCGTCGAGCTGACGCCCGACACCCCGCGCGAGCAGCTGGCCGACCTGGTTCGCCAGGTCGGCGGGGAGGTCGATCCGCGCTGGACCCGGGGCGCCGTGCTGGACGAGCTCTACGACCACTTCTGCGAGAAGCAGACCATGGCCCCGACGTTCTACTGCGACTTCCCGGCCGAGAGCTCGCCGCTCACCCGTCCGCACCGGGACGACCCGCGCTTGGCCGAGCGCTGGGACCTGGTCATGTTCGGCTCCGAACTGGGCACGGCCTACTCCGAACTGGTCGATCCGGTGGTGCAGCGAGAGCGATTGACCCAGCAGTCGCTGCAGGCGGCTGGTGGTGACCCGGAGGCGATGGAGCTGGACGAGGACTTCCTCACCGCACTCGAGTACGGCATGGCACCGACCGGCGGTCTGGGCATCGGCCTCGACCGGCTCGCGATGCTGATGACCGGCGCGAGCATTCGGGAGTCGATCGCGTTCCCTCTGGTCAGGCCGAGGAGCTGAGGTGGTCGAACCCACAGGGCAGGTCTCCCCCTTCGGCGGACGAGAAGTGCACTGGCGCCTGCGCGAGGGCCAGGGGCCGACCGTAGTCCTGATGGCCGGGTGCGGCCTGGCCATGGAATTCTGGGCCGATGTCGCGGCTGGGCTGGACGGTCGCCGGGTGCTGGCCTTCGACCGTCCGGGCTTGGGAGGCACGCGCTGGCCGGGGCACCTGCCCCGGTTGGACGAGGAGGTGGCAACCCTCACCGAGCTGCTGGAGGGCCACGGCGATGGTCCGGCCGTGCTTGTGGCGCACTCGATGGCGGCCTTCCACGCGGAGGCGGTCGCCCGCACCCGTCCCGACCTGGTGGCCGCTTTGGTGCTCGTCGACCCGTCCGTCGAGTGGTACGCGGCAGACCCTGGGAAGTCCTCCCTGGGCTGGGCACGGGGCATGGGGGTGCTGGCGCGATCCGGGTTCGGACGTCCCATGGCCCTGGGCTGGCGGTTCGGCACCTTCCTGCAGTCGTACCGCGAGTGGTCGCGTCTGAGCCGCGGACGATTGGATGCCATCTATCGGGATGCAGACTCGTGGGAGATGGCCACGGCCGAGTCGCTCGGGTACGAGCGTCAGGCTTGGGACCTGCAGGAGCTGCGGGCAGAGCGTCCGCTGCCGGGCCTGCCGGTGTCGGTGCTGTCGGCCGCTGATGCCTCGGCAGGCAGCGCGGTCGCCGACCAGGCACGCCTGTGTCGGTTGCTGAACGGGCGCCAGCTGGTCGTGGAGGGGTCGCGTCACCTCATGATGCTGGATCGTCCGGACGCGGTGGTGTCAGCAGTCGGCGGGATCGCTGGCGCCGATGACGCCCACCACTCAGGATGTGCCGATTGAACCCTCGAAAAGCTCCCCTATTGGGGGCGCAGGACATTGGCGACGCCGGCGAGCAGTTCCCCCTCTGCAGCGGCCCACACGATGGCGTCCATGCCGACAATCCCGGTGAGGTGCAACGGACGTCAAACCATCGTGCAATGGATGTCAACCCATATTGACCGACTGTTGCACATCCCGCAGCGACCGGGCGTCCTTCCAGTGCCCGATCACCTCCCGGGCGATCGCCTGGCCGGTGAGCCCCAGGCTCTCCAGCAGCTGGCCGCGCGAGGCATGGGGCAGAAAGTCCTGCGGGATGCCGAAGTGGTGCACCGGCACGCCCACCCTGGCTTTCGCGAGCGCCTCGGCCAGATGGGAACCCGCCCCGCCGACGACCATCGAGTCCTCGATGGTGACCACGAGCGCGTGCCGGCTGGCCATCTCGACCAAGGCGTCGCTGACCGGTAGCGTCCAGACCGGGTCCACGACATTCGCGTCGATGCCCTGCTGATGGAGCCGTTCGGCCACGTCGAGGGCCAGGCCCATGAACTGCCCATAGCCGACCACGAGCCCCTCGGGACGCTCGGCGACCCGGAGCAGGTCTAGCGCGTCCTGGGTGCGGACTGCCGCGATCGGGTCGGGCAGCTTCTCCTTGGAGTAGCGCACCACGGTTGGGGCGTCGTGAACGGTGACGGCGACGTCGAGCGCTTCGGCGAGGCGCTGCCGGTCACGGGGCGAGGCAAGCCGCAGCCCCGGCACCAGACCCAGCATCGAGACATCCCACATGCCGTTGTGGCTGGCGCCGTCCGAACCCGTGACGCCAGAACGGTCGAGGGCGAAGGTGACCCCCTGATGATGCAGCGCCACATCCATCAACACCTGGTCGAAGGCGCGGTTCAGGAAGGTCGAGTAGACGGCGAAGACAGGGTGCAGACCACCGGCGGACAGGCCAGCGCAGGAGGTGACCGCGTGCTGTTCTGCGATGCCGACGTCAAACACGCGGTCGGGGAAGACATTCGCGAAGCGGGCCAGGCCGACCGGGTGCAGCATGGCGGCCGTGACAGCGACCACCTCGGGATGCTCGGTGCCTATCCGGATCATCTCGTCGCCAAAGGCGTCGGTCCAGGTGCTCTGCAGCTGCGCGGACAGCGGCTCGCCGGTGAACTCGTTGATGGGAACGACCGCGTGGAAACGGTCCTCCTCGTGCTTCTCGGCCGCCTCGAAACCGCGTCCCTTGCGGGTCAGGGCGTGGACGATCACCGGCCCGCCGAAGTTCTTGGCCGACTCCAGCGCACGCTCCACAGCGCCCAGGTCATGGCCGTCGATCGGGCCNNCCTGCCTTCATTCCATGCAGGACGTCGTAGGCGCCGCGTCCGAGCAGCGGGGTCTTGTTGATCTGTCGCTTCGCGACGTCGAGAATCTGCTCGTAGCGACGATCGGTGCGCAGCGCAGCCAGGTGCGTGGCCAGACCACCGACGGTTGGCGTGTAGGAGCGCCCGTTGTCGTTGACGACGATCACCATCCGCAGGTCCTCCTGGACCGCGATGTTGTTCAGGGCCTCCCACGACATGCCACCGGTCAGGGCACCGTCGCCGACGAAGACGACGACCGTGCGGCGCTCCCCCTTCAGCCGGAAGGCCTTCGCCAGGCCCTCACCCCAGCTCAGCGAAGTGGACGCGTGCGAGTTCTCGACCCAGTCGTGCTCCGACTCGGCGCGTGATGGGTAGCCCGACAGACCGTCTCGCTGACGTAGGCCGTCGAAGGCGTCGGCCCGTCCCGTCAGGATCTTGTGCACATAGCTCTGGTGACCGGTGTCGAAGACGATCGGGTCGCTCGGAGAGTCGAAGACCCGATGCAGCGCGATCGTGAGCTCCACCACGCCGAGGTTCGGGCCGAGGTGGCCACCGGTGCGGGAGACATTCGTGATCAGGAAACGCCGGATCTCGTCGGCCAGCTGTTCCAGCTCGGCGCGCGACAGACCACGCAGGTCACTGGGCTGCTTGATCGAGCCCAGCAGGGTGCTCCCGTCCGAAAGGGTCATGAGGGATATCGTAGTGCGGCAAACCTCACAGTCGCCCCAACCTCGCGGGGGGGCTCCGGCCCCACGGGTGTCCACAGTCACCCGTCCCACACTCACAGGCGACGCAGGAAGACCCGTCCACGCAAGGACTCCTCCACCAGCATCACGGCCCGGCGCACCCGGACCAAGCGAGCCCCCTCGGTCTGGACCACCTCGGTGGCCCGGTCGAGCACGTCGTGGTCGACAAAGTCGGACAGACTCGCCCGAGTGGTGGCGAGCGCCTCCCGCGAGGCCCGGATCTGGCCCTCCACGAACTCCGCTGCATAGCGGGCCAGCACCACCGGATGATTCCGNNCGCAACACCGGGTAGGCCCGGTAGTCGGCCGGGCACTGGTCCAGCAACCAGGCAACTGCGGACTGCTCCCAGTCGGTGGCACCGGCCGGCAACACCTCCTCGGGCCAGCCGGGCGGGGTATAGATCGCGTCGCGGGGCGCACCACCAGCCTGGAGGGAGTTGCTCGGTACCGACCTGAGCCCTCCCCCGGCATGGAACTGTTGCTGACCGTTCGCGCGTCCGTGCTGCTTGAAGGCCACCGCCGCCATAGCACCCTCCTCGAATTATTTCAGTTCGATTCTAGGTCGATGCAGATGCCCCGGCAAGAGGTCCTTCCAACCACCGACACCCAGACCATCGCAGCGCCCTCCGACAGTTCCGGGGCGACGGTCCACCCGCGGCGTTCGAATGCGGCACACTGCCCACATGAGCCAGAACCAGGACCTGTTCTGCCGGATCGCCGCCGGCGAGGAGCCTGCGCACGTCGTCCACAGCGACGAGCTGCTGGTGGCCTTCCTCGACATACGTCCGGTGTTCAAGGGGCACGTCCTGCTCTGCCCGCGCACGCACGTCAGCACCTTGCTGGACCTGCCGGACGACATGACCACTCCCCTGCTGAGCACCGCACGCACCATAGCGGCGGCCATGGGTCCGGCGCTCGGCGCCGAAGGCACCTTCGTGGCCATGAACAATGTGGTGAGCCAGTCGGTACCGCACCTCCACGTCCACGTGGTGCCGCGCAGCAAAGGTGACGGCTTGCGGGGCTTCTTCTGGCCTCGGACGAAGTACGCCGACGAGGCCGAGGCTGCCGACTACGCAGACCGGTTGCGCGCACAGATGCTCAGCGGTTTGCGCTGATCGTCCTCGCTACCGACTCCAGGGCAGTGGACAGCTGTTCTGCCGTGGCGGTGCCGCCCATGTCGGTGATCTGGATGCCGACATTGCCCACAGTGCCCAGTGCGGTGACGGTCGAGGAGGTCTTGGAGTCGGTGGTGGCAGTGGCGACCTGCCCCACCTCGGCACCCGAGCTGGCTGCACTGACCTCAATGACCTTGGCAGTGCCCTTCATCGTCGACCCGTTGATCTCGGCGGTGTAGCTGGCGCACGCGACCGCAGCGGCGCGGTTGGCGGCGACCAGCTGCTCGGCCTGGTCGCTGGACCCGAAGGTGCGCAGCAGCACCAGGTAGTCGTCCGTGCCGGCCAGACTCACGCCACCCGAGTCGGGCAGCAGGTGCGCTGCCGCCAGCGTCGCCTGCTTGCAGGCAGCCGGGGAGTAGGTGACCTGCTCCAGGCTTGCGGCCAGCTGGTTGCCATAGGCACCCTGCTTGGCCTTGGTCTGATACTCGCTCGAGGCGACCTCCACGGACTGGCCGTTGATGGTCGCGCCCTTCAGCAGGGCTGCCAGTTGGGCGTCGGTGTAGGCCTGGTCGGAGATGGCCGCGGTGCTCGCGTCATTGGTGGACGCCGAGGGCTTCTCGGTGGCCCGATAGGTGGCCTGGCCGGATGTGGTTGCTGCCGGAGCAGTGGAAGCGGGGACGCTGGAGGCGGAAGCGCTCGAGGACGTGGGTGCCGAAGTGTCGTCGTCCGTGCCACCGCAGGCGCCGAGGGCAAGCACGAGCACTGGCAGCACAGCCAGGACGGGACGACGGGTGGCAACCATGCGGCACTCCTCAGTTCGACGTTGGGACGACTCTACTTGCCGGCATGAAACAGGGGCCGCACCGGATTGGTGCGGCCCCTGTCGGGCCCTGTCGGGCGGCTACCGCGGCTGGTGGCTCAGTTCGCCATCAGCTGGCGCAGCACGTACTGCATGATGCCGCCGTTGGTGTAGTAGCCGCGCTCCCCGGGGGTGTCGATGCGGACGACGGCGTCGAACTCCACCACGGAACCGTCGGCCTTGGTGGCGGTGACCTTCATCGTCTTCGGCGTGCGGCCCTCGTTGAGCTCCGTGACACCGACGACCTCGAAGGTCTCCGAGCCGTCGAGGCCCAGCGAGTCGGCATTCTGGCCCTCGGGGAACTGCAGCGGGAGGACGCCCATGCCGATCAGGTTCGAGCGGTGGATCCGCTCGTAGCTCTCGGCGATGACGACACGAACACCCAGCAGCGCGGTGCCCTTGGCGGCCCAGTCACGCGAGGAGCCCGATCCGTACTCCTTGCCAGCCAGCACGACCAGCGGGATGCCGGCTTCCTGGTAGGCGACGGAAGCGTCGAAGACCGTGGTGACGGGGGCGTCGGCCTTGATGAAGTCCTTGGTGAAGCCACCCTCGGTGCCGGGCGCGATCTGGTTGCGCAGACGGATGTTGGCAAAGGTGCCGCGGATCATCACCTCGTGGTTGCCGCGACGCGAACCCAGGGAGTTGTAGTCCTGGCGCTCGACGCCGTGTTCGGTCAGGTAGCGGCCCGCGGGCGAGTCGGACTTGATCGAACCGGCCGGGGAGATGTGGTCGGTGGTCACCGAGTCGCCCAGCTTCAGCAGCACGCGCGCGGCGTGGATGTCCTCGACGGGGGTCGGCTCGGCCGGCATACCGTCGAAGTAGGGCGCGCGACGGATGTAGGTCGACGCGTCATCCCAGCTGAACAGCGCCCCCTCGGGGGTGTCGAGGTTCTTCCAGCGGTCGTCACCGGCGAACACGTCCGCGTAGCGGGACTTGTACATGTCGGAGCTGATGGAGGAGTTGATGACCTCATCGATCTCCTCGGTGGTCGGCCAGATGTCGCGCATGAACACGTCCTCGCCCTCGGGCGTGGTTCCCAGGGGCTCGTTGTCCAGGTCGATGTCCATGGTGCCGGCGAGCGCGTAGACGATCACCAGCGGCGGGGAAGCCAGGTAGTTCATCTTCACGTCGGGGCTGATGCGGCCCTCGAAGTTGCGGTTGCCCGACAGGACGGCGGTGACGGCCAGGTCGTTCTCGTTGACCGCGGCGGAAACCTCGGGGATCAGCGGGCCAGTGTTGCCGATGCAGGTGACGCAGCCGTACCCGACCGTGTTGAAGCGCAGCAGGTCGAGGTAGGTCTGCAGGCCCGACTTCTCGTAGTAGTCGGTGACGACCTGAGAGCCGGGGGCGACGGTGGTCTTGACCCACGGCTTGGGCATCAGACCCTTCTCGATGGCCTTCTTGGCGACCAGCGCAGCGCCGATCATCACCGAGGGGTTCGAGGTGTTGGTGCACGAGGTGATCGAGGCGACGGTCACCGCACCATTGGCGAGCTCGAAGGAGGTGCCATCGGCCAGGGTCACAGGAACCTTGGTGGTGGGGTTCGACGAGTAGGTCGGAANNCGTCGTGCCACAGGCCCTGGGCCTTGGAGTAGGCCTCGACCAGGGCGATCTGTTGCTCGTCGCGGCCGGTCAGGCGCAGGTAGTCGGTGGTCTTGTCATCGACCGGCCAGATGGCGATCGTCGAGCCGTACTCGGGCGACATGTTGCCGATGGTGGCGCGGTTGGCCAACGGCACCTGGGAGACGCCGGGGCCGTAGAACTCCACGAACTTGCCGACGACCTTGTGCTCACGCAGCATCTCGGTGATGGTCAGCACCATGTCAGTGGCGGTGACGCCGTCGTTGAGCTTGCCCGACAGCTTGAACCCGACAACCTTGGGGATGAGCATCGAGATGGGCTGGCCAAGCATGGCCGCCTCGGCCTCGATGCCGCCCACGCCCCAGCCCACGACACCCAGGCCGTTGACCATGGTGGTGTGCGAATCGGTGCCGACGCAGCTGTCGGGGTAGGCCTGCAGCACGCCGTCGACGGTGCGCGGGAAGATCACCCGGGCCAGGTTCTCGATGTTGACCTGGTGGACGATACCCGTGCCCGGGGGGACGACCTTGAACTCGTCGAAGGCGCTCTGGGCCCAGCGGAGCAGCTTGTAGCGCTCGTTGTTGCGCTGGTACTCGACGTCCACGTTGAGGTTCAGGGCGTCCGGGGTGCCGAAGTACTCGGCGATGACGGAGTGGTCGATGACCATCTCGGCGGGGGCCAGCGGGTTGACCTTGTCGGCGTCGCCACCGAGGTCGGCAACGGCCTGGCGCATGGTGGCGAGGTCGACGACGCACGCGACGCCGGTGAAGTCCTGCATGATCACGCGGGCGGGGGTGAACTGGATCTCCTTGTCCGGCTCACCCTGCGGGGCTCCGGCAGCGAGCGCCCTGATGTCGTCCGCGGTGATGTTGGAACCATCTTCGGTGCGCAGCAGGTTCTCGAGCAGCACCTTCAGGCTGAAGGGCAGCTTGTCGTGCCCGTCGACCGCGTCCAGGCGGAAGATCTCGTAGTTCTGGCCGTTCACCTCAAGGGTGGACTTGGCCCCAAAGCTGTTGACGCTCATGCATCACTCCTGATCGGGCTCTGCTCGGCATCGCCGCCGAGGTGTCTTGACATCAAGATATCACCGAAACGGCCACCGCGGAAGGCGACCGGGCCGACAACTCGTGCCCAGTCTGCTACACCGCATCCAGCCCTGCCAGCGTGCCCACCCCGTCCGCAAATAGGCGCACGGATCGTGCCGTAAATGCTCGCCTCGAAGCCAAGATCAGGATGCCTTGGGGTGCCCCTCGGATGTCTGACGACGCTGCTCGTCGTAAAGGTCGCGCAGTTCCGGGTCGTCCATCACCAGGTAGACGAGGCCGCAGTCCTGCGGCCCGGTGACGCCCATGTGGCACAGGGTGCAGGGCTCTCCGGCACGGATCGGGCACTTTGGCGTGGGATTGGACACGCCCTACATCCTGCTCCCCCGGCAATCCTTCCTCGCGGGCGGGGTGGCCGGCCGGGCTCAGCGAGGCTCGAGGATCGCGACGCACTCCACGTGGTGGGTCATCGGGAACAGGTCGAAGGCCCGGATGGAACTGTTCCGGTATCCCGCGTCCGCAAAGGTGGCCAGGTCACGGGCCAGCGCTGCTGGGTCGCAGGCAACGTAGGCAATGGCCCGCGGCGTGAGACCGGCCACGTGGCGCACCACCTGCTCCCCCGCCCCATTCCTGGGCGGGTCAAGGACGACGATGTCGGCGCGGTCGAGCTGCTTGAGCGCCTTTGCCAGGGGGGACGCGATGAATCGGGCCTCGGGGACGTTCTGGCGGGCCAGCCGGATCGCCGAGCGCACCGACTCCACGCCGGTCACCCGCACCCCGCGGTCGGCCATCGCACCCGCGAAGAGGCCAACGCCGCAGTAGAGATCGAGCCCGAACTCCCCCTCGCGGGGTTGCAGTCCGGCCAGGGCGACGTCGACCAGCAGCTCGGCCGCAGCCGGATGCNNGCGGCCACCCGAGCTCTCCAGGACCAGCTCCTCGGAACGCCGTTCGTCCCCGACGAGGGCCAGCGGTGCGCCTTTGGCCGGCACCACGACGCGGATCTCATCGCCGGCCCGCTGCGCCAACTCGTCCAGCTCGCTGCGCGAGGGGCCCCGGTCAGAGGCGATCAGGCAGCCCTGCTCGGGCAGTTCCACCACCTCGTGCGAGCGATGGGCCCGCATTCCGACTCTCGCGCGGGCCTCGCCATGGTCGACGGCGTAGCGGGCGCGGGTGCGCCAGCCACACCGGGGGTAAACCTGTTCGACCGTTCCGGTCCACTCGATTCCGGCGAGGCGGTGCAACTGTTCGGCGACCACCTGGCGCTTGAGCTCGAGCTGTCTGGCGGCGCTGACATGCTGGAAGTCACAGCCACCGCAAACCCCGGCAATCGGGCACGGTGGGGTGACCCGGTCGGGCGAAGGGACGATGACCTCGACCGCGTCACCACGCCAGAAGTTCTTCTTGGAGTCATCGCTGACCCGCACCATCACCGTCTCGCCTGGGATGGCCTGGCGGACGAAGATGACCCGTCCGTCATGACGCGCGACGCAGTGGCCGCCGTGGGCGACGGGGCCCACCTCGAGCGGGCCGAGCAGTGCCCCGGAGGCAGGCTGCACCGACTCCGCGCTCACTCCTGGGCTCCGGTACCGACCAGCCGCCAGGCGGTCGGGTCGTCGCGCTGGAACTTCTCGTCGGCACCGGTGGAGCTGCGTAGCTGGTAGGGCACGGAGGTGACCATCACGCCCGGCACGAAGTGCAACCTGGTACGCACGATCAGGGCGGTCTGGTTGTGCAGGAACTGCTCCCACCAGTGACCGACCACGTACTCGGGGATGTACACACAGACGACGTCGCGGGGGTTGTCGGAGCGCATTTTCTTGACGAAGTCGACGAAGGGTCCGGTGACCTCGCGGTAGGGCGACGCTATGACCTTGAGTGGGAAGTCGACGTCCTCGACCTGCCACTGGTCGATCACCTGCTGCGACTCCTCGTCGTCCACGGCGACCATCACTGCGTCGATGCTGGAGGGGTTCGTCGCCCGGGCATACGCGATGGCGCGCATCGTCGGCTTGTTGATCCCTTCGGTGACGAAGACGACGGCCCGCACGCGTGAGGGCAGCACCTTGTCCATGGAACCGGTCAGCGCGACCTCGCGGGAGACGCGGTCGTAGTGGCGGCGGATGGCCTTCATCAGCAAGAAGACGCCGATCATCGCCAGGATCGCCAGGTAGGCGCCGTGCAGGAACTTGCTGAGCAGGACGATGACCAGCACGACGCCGGTCATGGTGAGACCGATCGCGTTGATCAGGCGGGAGCGCTGCATCCGCTGACGACGGTTGGCATTGGTCTCGGTCTTGAGGTGTCGGGTCCAGTGGCGCAGCATGCCGAACTGGCTGACGGTGAAGGAGACGAACACACCGACCACGTACATCTGGATCAGCGCCGTGACCGAGGCGTTGAAGATGAGCACCAGGAGCACGGCACCGAGGGCGAGGGTGACGATGCCGTTGGAGTAGGCCAGGCGGTCGCCGCGGGTGTGCAACTGACGCGGCAGGTAGCCGTCCCGGGCGAGGATGGAGCCGAGCGTCGGGAAGCCGTTGAAGGCCGTGTTCGCTGCCAGGAACAGGATGATCATCGTGAACACGACGATGAAGTAGAAGCCCGGCCGGAAGGAGTCGTAGAAGACCGCACGGGCCAGCTGGCCGACGACGGTGGTGGCCTCGGAGTGGATCTCCCGGCCGTCGGGGGTGACGAAGTAGGCGCCGCCCTTGATGTCGAGCATCCGGACGTGGGTCAGGTTCGCCAGCGCGATGATCCCGCCGAGCATGGTGATCGCGATCAGGCCGAGCAGGCCGAGGGTGGCGGCCGCATTGCGGCTCTTGGGCTTCTTGAAGGCGGGGACGCCATTGCTGATGGCCTCGACACCGGTCAGCGCCGCACACCCGGAGGAGAAGGCGCGGGCCAGCAGCGCGATCATCAACATTCCGGTGAAGTTCTGGGCATAGGTGGCGGTGGAAACGACGGTGTAGTCGGACGTCTCGGCGCGCACGGTGTCGCCGAGCACGAAGATGCGGAACAGACCCCACAGGGTCATGCTCATGATGCCGAACATGAACAGGTACGTGGGGATGGCGAAGATCGTCCCGGACTCGCGCACACCGCGCAGGTTCAGCACCATGAGACCCAGGATGACCAGCGCCGCCACGGTGCCCTCATGCCCCTCGAGCATCGGGATCATCGCCTTCGCGTTCTGCACTCCGGAGCTCACCGAAACCGCCACCGTCAGGACGTAGTCCACCAGCAGTGCGGAGGCCACGGTCAGGCCAGCGGTGGCCCCGACGTTGACGGTAGCGACCTCGTAGTCACCCCCACCCGAAGGATAGGCGTGCACGGTCTGGCGGTAGCTGAGGACGACCACCAGCATCACCAGGGCGACCGCCACGCCGACCCACCAGCTGAAGACGAAGCCGGCCATACCTGCCAGCGAGAGGGTGAGCAAGATCTCGTCCGGGGCGTAGGCCACGGAGCTCAGCGCGTCGGACGCGAACACCGGCAAGGCGATGCGCTTGGGGAGCAGCGTCTCGCCGAGCTGGGCGCTGGCCAACTTTTCGCCGACCAACAACCGCTTGACGGTCTGGGAAAAACTCACGACCGAACTGTAGTCCCAGCCATCGGCAAAGCAGCTCATCGCACCGATCACGCGGTGCGATAGCGTCGGGCAGTACACAACCTGCTGGAGACCAGCGGCTGAATGGAGGGTCGGGCGTGCACATCGTGATCATGGGCTGCGGCCGCGTGGGGTCCAGCCTCGCGCGGAGCCTGGAGAGGCGGGGTCACAGCGTCGCCGTGATCGACGTCGACGTGGACGCCTTCCGGCGTCTGGGGCCGGAGTTCCGGGGCCGCACCGTCAAGGGCGTCGGCTTCGACCGGGACGTCCTGGAGCAGGCCGGCATTCGAGAGGCGGATGGTTTCGCCGCCGTCTCGTCCGGCGACAACTCGAACATCCTGGCCGCGCGCGTGGTGCGCGAGGAGTTCGGCGTGCACAATGTCATCGCCCGCATCTACGACCAGGGTCGCGCCGAGGTCTACGAACGGCTGGGCATCCCGACGGTCGCGACCGTGCGTTGGGCGGCGAACCAGGTGCTGCGCGGCCTGCTGCCCGAGGGCAGTGAGCCGGTCTGGCGGGATCCGTCCGGCAATGCCCGTCTGGTGCAGGTCCACACCCACAAGGGCTGGGTCGGTGAGCCGGTAGGGTTCATTCGTCGCCAGCTGGACACGCCCGTGCCGTTCATCGTCCGCTTCGGGATCGGTCTGGTTCCCCATGACGAGACCGTTCTGCAGGACGGGGACCTGCTCTACCTGGCCATCGAGAACGATCGGACCGACGAGGTGGAGCAAATCCTCGCCGAGCCACCCGTCAAGCACTGAGGAATCCACCATGCGCGTAGTCATTGCCGGGGCCGGAAATGTCGGCCGTTCCATTGCCCGCGAGCTGATCGTCAATGGTCACCATGTGCTCCTGATCGACCGTGATCCAAAGGCGATCAAGCCCGACTCGGTCCCGCAGGCCGAGTGGCTGCTCGCCGACTGCTGCGAGATGGACACCCTCAAGGAGGCGCGCCTCGACACCTGCGATGTCTGCATCGCCGCCACCGGTGATGACAAGGCCAACCTGGTGCACTCGCTGCTCGCGAAGACCGAGTTCGGCGTCCCGCGCACCGTCGGACGCGTGAACCACCCGGGCAATGAGTGGATGTTCGACGACGTGTGGGGCGTGGACGTTGCCGTCTCCACACCCCGCCTGATGTCGGCACTGGTCGAGGAGGCTGTCAGCATCGGCGACTTGGTGCGGATCTTCACCTTCCAGCAGGGCTCGGCCAACCTGGTCGAGATGACCCTGCCGTTGGAGAGCCCCGTGGTGGGTCTGCCATTGCGCGACCTGGAGATGCCCGGGGACGCGGTGCTGGTCGCCATCCTGCGCGACGGCAAGGCCCGCGCACCGCTGAAGGATGGCGCGCTGGAGGGCGGGGATGAGCTGCTGCTCATCGTGTCCCCCGACCACGAGGCGGAGCTGTCGAAGCTGCTGGCCCCGAAGGCCTTCGAGGCACAGGGCTGAGCCCGCGCCTGAGGCTTGCCGCAGCAGCCGTCAGGGCCCGAGCAGTTCGTACTTCGGGTTGTAGATCACCCGGCGTCCCTTGTCGATGGTGATCACGCCATCCACCCGGACGCGCCGGCCCGCGTCGATCCCTGCGAGGGTGCGCCGACCCATCCAGACCAGCATCACCTGACCTGTGCCGTCGTCGAGCTCAGCCTCGAGCCAGCGGTGGGAACCGGCCGGATTGACCGTGACCATCGAGAGGGTCCCGATGACCCGGACCGGGCATCGAAGGGGGCACTGGTCAAGGTTCCGGACGTCCGGAACCTCTTCTTCGCCCTCCTTCACCTGCTCCGGTTCAAGGGGATTCAGCAGCCGCTGCAGGCCGCGCAGCAGACCGGGCGCCATGGTCAGAGTGTCTGCTCGTCGATCGGGGGCACGGTGCCCTCGGGCATCGTGGGCACCAGGTCGGCCGGCATCTGCATCGGGATCAGGTCACCGGGGACGCGCGGCGAGGCATCACGACGCACGACGATGTTGCGGAAGAACTCCAGCAACACCTCGGCCGGTCCGTCGATCCCGTCGTACATGCCGGCCTCTCCCATCAGCACCCCCCGTAGCAGCCAGCGGGGGCCCTGCGCGAACCACGTGCGGGAGACGTGGTACATCGTCTCACCGTCGGGGCCCTCCATCGGGATCACCCGGCGGATCTCGGTGCCGAAGGGGCCCTCGGCCAGCGAGGGGGTGCCGCCCTGCTGAGCGGTGACCTGGACCATTTCGGTGCGGATCTCGCCGGACATCGGGCTGGACGCGGGGGCGGCGAACAGGGCCACCTCGAGCGCGGAGTTCTGGTGCATGACCAGCGCGGCATTCACCTGCTGGGTGTTCTCGTCGATCTGCAGCTGGAGTTGCATCTCGTCAAAGGGGGTCATGATGACCGATCCGAAGTCGAGGCGGTCGATGTCGTCGGCATCCAGGTCGACCTCGTTCAGGTCGAAGGGGCCGTCGTCGCGGAAGTCGGTGCGCTCGTCGAGGGCGACCCAGCGCTCGGCATTGGGGTCGAGCTCCTCGGGAAGCTGGTCGGGCAGCTGCTCGCCGGAGGCCTCGTCGCTCGCCCGCTCGTCAGTGGTCTCGACCTCGGCCTGCTCGTCGACCTCGTCGCGATTCATGTCGCTCACGGTGTGTGCCTTTCCGGGTGCCCGGACGACCCTCGTCCGCGCCGGATGCGAGCCTACCAATCCCCCACGCTCGGGCCACACCGGCAAGGGGGATCGCACTGGACCGCGGCCCAGCAACGAGAACGGCAACGACCTGATCCGCGATTTCCACACAGGTTCCACGAGCGGGGGCGACCCTCCCAGCACCGGGGTCAGGATGTCGGCGGCTGCCCCCAGGCGGCGACGCCGCCGCTGGAACCGTGGCCGCGATCACCGCGGCTGGTCTGGTCCAGTTCGTCGACGGCCACAAAATCGACCTGTTCAACCCGCTGGATGACCAATTGTGCGATCTTGTCCCCACGGGCCAACTGCACCGACGTGGTGGCATCCGTGTTCAGCAGGCAGACCTTGATCTCGCCACGGTAACCGGCGTCGACGGTGCCCGGCGTGTTGACGATCGTGAGCCCGTGCCGCGCGGCCAGTCCCGAGCGTGGGTGGACGAAGCCCGCATAGCCCTCGGGCAGAGCGATCGCGATCCCGGTGCCCACCAGCACCCGCTCCCCCGGTTCGATGACGACGTGGGACGTCGTGCAGAGGTCGGCTCCGGCGTCGCCCGGGTGGGCGAAGCGCGGTAGCTCCATTCCCGGGTCGAGCAGCTTGACGCGCAGTTCCATCACGCCTCCCGGCGGGCGTTGACCAGCTCGGCAACCCGTTGCGGGTGCCGGGTGCTGATCAGCCAGTAGGGGTGCGGGTCGGCGGCATCCTCAACGTCGATCCGCACCGCGNNCCCCCCCCCCCGCGCCCCGGGTGTAGGAGCGGGTGAGGAAGTATGCGGCGGCATTGGCCTGCGGACCGAGGGCACGGGCTGCCGCGTCCGCGTCGAGCGCCTCGGCGGCGCCGACATAGGGCCACTCCAGCACGGCGCTTCCGGCGGTCACGCCGCGATCGTCGATCCGCACCGGCGTGCGGCCCCAGGGCACGAACACGAGTGCAGCCAGCACGACCGTCGCCAGGGCAGTGGCCAGGCCCCAGCCCATTCCCAGGTAGGCCCAGACTGCGACGACGAGGCTTCCCGCGAAGGTCAGCACCATCAGCCACCAGATGATCGGGATGGACAGGCGCTCTTCGTACTGATCATCGGTCGAC
>DGKN01000251.1:37873-42619 GCA_002387005.1 Propionibacteriaceae bacterium UBA4569 | reverse complement strand
ACGCCCTGGCCCTGGGCGCCGTGGCCACCTTCGCGAGCCGCAAGCTCGTCGAAGCTGGCTGGCGCGTGGCCACCGGACGTCCGGCACCCACCAAGGACGACCAGGAGACGAGCTCCACCCAGGCCGCGATGTGGGCCGTTGCCAGTGGCGTCGGGATCGCCGTGAGCCAGGCCTTCGTCAACAAGTACCTGGCGGAGCGCTTCGAGACGCTCACCGGCGAGCCAGCCCCGGAGAAGATGCGTCAGGTCAAGATCAAGGCCTGACTCCTCGACAGGCTCGGAGGACCTTTCCAGTTCGGGGGCGTACTCGACCTCGGGGGGACGGTCTCCAGCCGGAGCGAACATGGCACGAGGGCGACCCCCCCCCCCCCCCGTGGGGCCGCCCTCGTCGTGCGTGCTGGATTGTTGCTCAGACGCAGTCGACGCAGTAGTCCTTGCCGCCTCGGGTCTCGGCGACCTGCGTCCGGTTCTTGACGAGGAAGCAGGACGCGCAGGTGAACTCGTTCGCCTGGCGCGGCAGCACCCGAACGGTGAGCTCCTCGTGCGAGAGGTCAGCGCCGGGCAGCTCAAAGGCTTCGGCAGCCTCGACCTCGTCCTCGTCGACCTTGCCCGAGTTCTCGTCGTTGCGGCGAGTCTTGAGCTCCTCGATGGAGTCCTCGCTCATCTCCTCGTCGGTCTTGCGCGGGGCGTCGTAATCGGTCGCCATGACTTCCTTCCACAGATGATGATCCCCGGACCGTCAGGAACCGGGTCGGGCTGACTGGGTCCGGCGAGGGCTGAACACCGTTGGCCCGGCGGACATTCCCGCAGGTGGGGGCTGGCCCCGCCGCTGTTCGGCCTAATGTTTAGCACACCTGTCAAGTGGGCCACCGGCACGGGGTGGCTTTGGCCGATCATCCCCGCCGGCACGGCTCACAGCAGGCTGGAACGGATGAAGGCCACGCCCTCCGCGTGGGCCTCCAGGAAGGCCCGGACGGTCTCGTACCAGATCATCGCGTGCTGGGGCGTGAGCACCCAGTGGTTCTCGTCCGGGAAGTACAAGAACTTGTGCGGCATGTCCGCCGGATCGCCCGACCAGTGCGAGTTGAGCTCCCACCACAGGCCCAACCCCTCGCCGATCGGGACGCGGTAGTCCCGATCTCCATGGATGACGAGCATCGGCGTGGTGATCTNNAGCTCGTCAGGTTCCACAGGGAGGCATGGGTGACGATCGCCGCGAAGCGGTCGGTGTGCCCGGCCACCCAGTTGGCCATGTAGCCGCCGAAGGAGCCCCCCATCGCGACCGTCCTGCTGGCGTCAATGTCGTCGCGCGACTCGATCGAGTCGGTCATCGTCATCAGGTCGGTGTAGGGCTCCGCGCCCCAGCGCCCCCAGCCGCGCTGGACCATCTGCTGGCCGTAGCCGGTCGACAGCGCGGGGTCGGGCAGCAGCACCGCCCAGCCCTGGCTGACCAGCAGCCACGGGCACCAGCGCCAGCTCCACGCATTCCACGAGCCCAACGGCCCGCCATGGATCCACAGGGCGAGGCGGGAGGGGTTCTGGGCGCTCGTCCCCGCGGGCAGACAGAGCCAGCCAGCCACCCGAGTGCCGTCCGCGGCGGTGGTCTCGGCCCTTTCCAGGGTGCCCGGCAAGGGGGTGGGCTCCCCCGGGACCCGCAGTTCGGTCAGCTCACCGGATGCGACATCGATGCGGACGACACTGCCCTGGTCGTCGTAGGCGCTGCGGATGGCGAACAGCGTGCCGCCGTCACGGCTCAACCGCACGGAGGAGAAGGCCCCATGCCCGGTGAGCCGACGCACCTGACCGCTTGCGACGTCCACGGCGAAGATGGGCGACTCGCCGTCCTCGTCCGCGACGCAGTACAGGACGTCCGCGTTCGGCGACCAGGCGACCGGGTGCGGCCAGCGATCCCAGTCGACTGCCAGGTCGCGGCCCTGGCCGGTGCCCAGGTCGAGCAGGTGAAGGAACTCGCGTGGAGCCTGCTCGGTCGTCGAGTTCTCCGACCGGACGCACGCCAGCCAGCCACCGTCGGTGGACAGCACCGGCGAGCCGAACTCCTGGCCCGCAGCGCCCAGCAGGACGGTGCGCTCACCGCTCTCGACGTCGATGCGCACGAGCGTCTCGCGGGAGGACCCATGTGGTTCGGCCACATTCTCGCCAACCACCAGAAAGGTGCCGTCGTCGCTGAGGACACCGTGCGAGGTGAGGCCGCGGCCGAGGTCGTCGTGCAGGTAGCGGATGTCGTCGCTGCTGACGCTCGGCTCTCCTTCGGCGGGAAGGTCGACGCGGACGAAGCGGGTGGTTTGTGAGTCGAGGTCGTGGTCCCAGTAGCGCACGGGGTAACCCTCGTGCAGGATCGCGCGGACCTTCTTCTTGGTGCGCTCGGCGCGCAGCTTGGCGTCCTGTTCGGGATCGTCGATGCCTCCGCGCAGCCCCACTGCGCAGACGAGACGGTCGGCCTCCCGGGCAGCCCAGACCTGGTCCCAGCCGCCGTCGCGGCGAGCCAGCACGTAGGCCTCGCCGCCGACCGCGGGCAGGCACCACAGTGCCTGTTCCGACTCCTTGGGCGCCTCACCGGCCGGCGGCAGCGGACGCTTGGCGCTGAAAACCACCGATCCGTCGCGCAGGAAGGCGTTGACGCTCTCCCCCTCCACACCGCGGGTGAGACGTCGCGGGGCACCGCCCTCCAGGTCGATGCGCCACAAAGCGGTCTTCCAGGCGGTCTGGTCGGCGTCCAGTTGCTGCACCCCGGCCAGCAGCCAACTGCCGTCCGGAGCCAGGTCCAAGCTCGCGAGCCGCGGCAGGGCGATGTAGGCGCGCAGGTCTTCCCAGGGGCTGCCGAGGGCTTCGTCGACCTCGTCCGGGACGGTGATGTCGGTCATCAGGAATCCATTCGCTGGTGGGAACGCGGAGTCTGCGAAGGGTCAGGTGTCAGTCGATGGCGGGCTTGGTGGGCACCCGCAGGTTGGGGCAGCAGGTGGCCCCGGGGCAGGCCATGCACTCGCCGCCGCAGCCCGGGTCGGTGATCTCCCCCCGGGCCAGCGCGGCGCGGCGAGCCATCCGCTCGACCAGGGCGGCGACGAAGGCGTGGTGGGTGCCGACGGTGGCCGCTCGGACCATCTGGATGCCGAGCCGGTCGCAGGTCTCGCGGGCCTGGGTGTCGAGGTCGTAGATGACCTCCATGTGGTCGCTGATGAAGCCGATGGGTGCGAGCACGACGCGGTCGATGCCGGCGGCCTTGAGTTCCTCGAGGTGGTCATTGACGTCGGGTTCCAGCCAAGGGTCGCTCGGGCGCCCGGAGCGGGAGCAGAAGACGAGGTCATGGTCGTCTTCGTGGCCGGCCTCGGCCAGCACCCGGGTGGCGACCTGGCGGTGCCAGTCCAGGTAGGCATTCCCGCTCGGCCCGGAGTTGTCGTTCATCGGGGTCGGGATGGAGTGGGTGACGAAGACGACCCGCGCGCCCGGGAGCTCGTCCCATGCCGCGCGCAGGGACTCGGCATTGGCGGCGACGAAGCCCTCGTCCAAGGCGTAGTTGCCGATGCGGTCGACGCTGACGCGTCCCTCGGCGACGGCGGGTTCGGCGGCAAGGTTCTCGCGGTACTGGCGGCATCCGGAGTAGGAGGGATAGGCGGACGTCGTCACCATCAGCAGGCGCTGCTCCCCGGCGGCGGTGGCCTCGGCCAGGGCGTCGGCGATGAAGGGACGCCAGTTGCGGTTGCCCCAGTGAATCGGCAACTCACAGCCGCGCGCGCGCAGTTCGTCGGTGAGCGCGCCCAGCAGCAGCTTGTTCTGGTCGTTGATGGGGCTCTTGCCGCCGAAACCGAAGTAGTGCTCCCCCACCTGTTCCAGACGCTCGACCGGGATCCCGGAGCCGCGGGTGACGTTCTGCAGGAAGGGGACGACCTCTTCGGGGGCCTCGGGGCCCCCGAAGGAGATCAGTAGGACGGACTCGTAGGGGGAAAGGTCCAGGGTCTGGTCGTCAGCGCACATGGTGCCGATCAAACCACGTCCTCCCCGACCCTTCCAGCCACCGCCGTGGGCGGTGAGGCGCGTTGCCCGGTGAGCTCTTGCATGGCGCACGGTAGATTGCCGACTAGCATCCTTCGTCCCTTGGAGAACCGCCGATGACCAGTGCCTTGAGCCCCCGCGACATCCAGAGCCGCATTCGCGCCGGCGCCAGGCTGGAGGACGTCGCCGCCGAGGCCGGGGTGGAGGCCGACAAGGTTGAGCCCTTCGCGGCACCGGTGCTGGCGGAGCGGGAGCACGTGGCCGGCACCGCGCTGCAGTGCCCGGTGCGTCGTCGCGGCGAATCGAGCTCGGCACGCTCGCTGCGCGCCACGGTCGAGGAGAACCTGCTGGAACAGGGCGTTGACGCCGAGGCCGTCGCCTGGGATGCCTGGCGCGAGGAGGACCGCTCCTGGACTGTCCAGGGCACCTGGAGCCAGGAGGAGGAGCAGCACGAGGCGCTGTTCAAGTTCGACCAGAAGGCGCGGTTCTCGCTGGCCCGCAATGACGATGCTCGTCGGCTGATCGGCGAGGCGCTGCCGGGTGAGGTGCGCCCTCGCGACGTGGACGCCGAGCCCACGATCGACCTGAACGACGAGCTGGCGCTCGTTCGCGCCGTGCAGGGCGATGCCCCGATCGTGGACGAGGAATTGGCGATGCAGATGCTCGCCGATGCCGATGCCGATGCCGAGGACGAGACCATCCGCTTGCCGCGACCGACGCCGCAGCAAGTGGCCGAGCG
>DGKN01000251.1:37544-37820 GCA_002387005.1 Propionibacteriaceae bacterium UBA4569 | reverse complement strand
CGATCCGATCGCCCCGCAGGCGCAGGAGCCCAGGGGCGCCGCCGTCGACATCGACGAGGCGGTCGAGGCGTCTGGGGCCGGGGAGCCTGCTGCCGAAGTTGTCGAGGAGCCCGTGGCGGGTTCGTCCGCCGCGCAGGAGTCCGCTGCCGAGCCGCTCGACGTTGTCGAGGACGAGCACATCGAGGCTGTCGACCCCGAGTCGGGTGATGCCGATGAACAGGACCTCGACGAGGATTCCACGGGAGACCTTCCGGATCTCACCGCGGTCGTGCTGCC
>DGKN01000251.1:34782-37503 GCA_002387005.1 Propionibacteriaceae bacterium UBA4569 | reverse complement strand
AGCCAGGATGCGGACTCGCCTGATTCGCCGGATTCCCCCGATTCGCCGGACTCCCCCGCGTCCCCCGACTCGCCCACCGAGGACGAAGAGGAAACCGCTGCCGATCCACAGGGCAGCGAGCCCGCGGCCATCGCAGCGCAGGCCAGCGACCTGGAGGCCGATCTCGAACAGGACCACCTCGAGGGCATAACCGATGCCGAGGTGGCCGTCGAGCACAAGATCGAGGACGAGGACGTGGAGACTTCAGCCCCCGAGCCGGCCGAGGCCCCCGATGCCCTGGAGCTGGACCCCCTGGNNTGCCAGGTCAGAAGGGCTGACCCCTCGAAAGACTCGGCATCGTCGGGCGCTCGGGGACCGCTGGGCACTCGCTCAGCGACACCAGTCGAGGAGTTCGTCCACCGGCCAGGTGGTGATGATCCTGGCCGGGTCGATCCCCGCAGCTTCTGCCCGGGCGCATCCCAGCGCGAGGAAGTCCAACTGCCCTGGGGCATGCGCGTCCGTGTCGATGCTGAACAGGCAGCCGACGTCACTGGCGAGCGCCAACAGGTCGTCCGGCGGGTCCTGGCGCTCCGGACGAGAGTTGATCTCGACCGCGACCTCGAACTGACGGCAGGCCTCGAACACGACCTCAGCGTCGAAGTCCGACCGCGGGCGCGTCCCGCGGCTGCCCTCGACGAGGCGTCCGGTGCAGTGGCCCAGCACATTCGTGTGCCGGTTCGCGACGGCCGCCACCATACGCGTCGTCATGGTCTCGCGGTCGGACCGCAGCTTGGAGTGCACCGAGGCGACGACGACGTCCATCCGGTCGAGCAGGTCATCGGCCTGGTCGAGCGACCCGTCGTCCAGAATGTCCACCTCGATGCCCTTGAGGATGCGGATCTGGTTGGTCGCCTGCACCATGTCGATCAGCTCCCACTGGGCCAGCAGCCGTTCACGGTTGAGGCCGTTGGCCACCTTGAGCCGCGGTGAGTGATCGGTGATGGCCAGGTACTCATGCCCCAGCCGCTGCGCCGTGGCCACCATCTCCCCCAACGGCGAACCCCCGTCCGACCACGTGGTGTGGGAGTGCAGGTCGCCACGCACCAGCGACCGCAAGGAGGACGCTGCGAGCGGTTCGTCTGAGGTCAACCTGGCGATCTCGGCGACCTCGTCACCGGCCAGGGCCTGCCGGATCACGGTGGCGGTCTTGGGTCCAAGCCCCGGAACGGAGGTCCACGCGTCGGCATCGGCGAGCGCATCCACCTCGTCCGGCTCCAAACCGGCCAGGGCGTCCGCCGCCTTGCGGTAGGCCTGGACGCGATAGGTGTCGGCGCGGGCACGTTCGAGCCAGAAGCCCACCTCACGCAACGCATCCACGGCCGGACGCGCCCGCTCACACCCCAGGTGGAATCGCTGGTCTGCCACCCGGACACCCTAGCCCGGGACCACTAGGCTGAGGCCCCTAGGAGGCAACAGATGGCTACACCCGATCGCGGCTCGGCAGTCACCGGACGAGTTCTCGTACCGTCCGACCGCACCCGGGCCGGCATCGTGAAGCGGCTGGGGCAGGCGACCGCGAAGATGACAACGGCGACGCTGGCGGCCATGGAGGAACGCCATCCCTGGTTCAGCGAACTTGATGCCGAGCACCGCTCGTGGATCACCGTCGTCGCCCGGTCGGGCATCGACGGCTTCGTCCAGTGGTTCGCGGACGATCCCGAGAACCCCTTCGACCCCCTCACGGTGTTCAACGTGGCCCCGCGCGCCCTGGCCCGCAACATCACCCTGCACCAGACCGTCGACCTGGTGCGCACCACCATCGACGTGGTCGAGGAACAGATCGCCCTGCTGGCCGCGCGCGGCGACCGTCCCGTCCTCGAGACGGCCATCGTCCACTATTCCCGCGAGGTCGCCTTCGGCGCCGCGGAGGTCTACGCACAGGCCGCCGAGGTGCGCGGCGCCTGGGACGCCCGCCTCGAGGCGCTGGTCGTCGACTCGATCATGCGCGCCGAGGCGGACGAGGCGATGGTCTCGCGCGCGTCCACACTGGGCTGGACCTCTGGACAGAAGGTCTTCGTCGCGGTCGGGCACGTCTCCAGTGAGGCGGGCGACCCGACCCAGGCCGTGCGGCACCGGGCGGGGAAGTTGGGTGTGGACGTGCTGACGGCGATCCAGGGCGACCGGCTGGTGCTGGTCGCCAGCTCGCCCGGGATCACCGAGGAACACGCAGCAGTCGGTCTGGTCGACCAGTTGCAGGACTTCTTCGGGCCCGGACACATCGTCGTCGGTGAACTGGTGGACGACCTGGTGGAGGCGCCCCGTTCGGCTCGTTCCGCGTCCAGCGGTTTGAAGGCCTCCCGGGCCTGGCCCGAGGGTGCCCGCGCGCTGGCCGCGGCTGAACTGCTCCCGGAACGGGCGCTGTCGGGTGATGGCCACGCACGTCGGATGCTCGCCAACGACATCTACCTGCCGCTGCAGGCGGCGGGCGGTGACCTGTTGGAGACCGTGGTGGCCTTCCTCGACCACTCGGGTTCGGTTGAGGCCACCGGCAGAGCGCTCTACGTTCACGCCAACACCGTGCGTTACCGCCTCAAGCGCATCCAGGATGTGACGGGTTACTCCCCCACGGACGCACGCGACGCCTACGCGCTGCGGCTGGCGATCACCCTCGGACGACTCCTCTGACCCGGGCCGCGACGCTCAGCTCCGTGTGGTGAACCGACGAATCGCATGCGTGTGATT
>DGKN01000251.1:20240-34746 GCA_002387005.1 Propionibacteriaceae bacterium UBA4569 | reverse complement strand
GACGACCTGGGCGCCGGTTGTGGGGACCCGACAAATGCGCTGCGGTTGATTTCGTGGTGTCCGCCCGCGCCCACGGGCCGTGCAGCCGCAAGAGTTGGACCGTGCTTGCAATCGTTGCCCCCGGACAGGGCGCCCAGACCCCCGGCTTCCTCGCGCCCTGGCTTGTGCTGCCCAGCTTCGCCGAGCGCCTTGCAGCGTTCAGCGCGGTGACTGGNNCGCCACCGCCAAGGAACTTCTCCTGGGCGCCGAGGGTGCTGCCGGCGTCGTCGCCGGCCACTCCGTCGGCGAGTTTGCCGCCGCCGCCATCGCCGGTGCCCTGGGCGACGAGGACGCACTCGTGCTGGTCCGCGAGCGGGGACGTGCCATGGCAGAGGCCTCGGCCATCCGTCCGACCTCGATGACCGCCGTCGTCGCCGGCGACGCTGCCGAGGTGCAGGAGAAGATCGCCGCCGCAGGCCTGACCCCTGCCAACAACAACGGCTCCGGCCAGATCGTCGCCGCCGGCACGGTCGAGCAGCTCGCTGCCTTCGCCGAGAACCCACCCGCCCGTGCCCGGCTGGTGCCGCTGAGCGTCGCGGGTGCGTTCCACACCGTCCACATGGAGCCCGCGGTCGCGCACCTCACCGAGGTTGCCTCATCAGTCGCCCCCTCCGATCCCAGCGTCGCCCTGATCAGCAACCGGGACGGTCAGGTCGTCCCCACCGGTGCGGAGTACCTGCAGCGCCTGATCAGCCAGGTCGCCAACCCAGTGCGCTGGGACCTGTGCATGGAGACCATGCGTTCTCTGGGCATCAGCGGGCTGCTGGAGCTCACCCCCGCTGGAACGCTGACCGGCATCGCCAAGCGCAACCTCAAGGGCGTCGCGGTGTTCAACCTGAACACTCCCGACCAGTTGGACGAGGCCCGCGAGTTCGTCGCCGAGCACGCCAACGCCAGCCAGAAGTCCACCAGCCAGGCGTCCACCAACCAAGAGTCCACCAACCAGGACGGGACCAACGCATGAGCGGCCAGATCAAGACCCCCCAGGAGAACCGCTTCGCCCGGATCCTCAGCGTCGGCTCCGAGCGTGGCAACCGCGTGGTGACCAACGAAGAGATGTGCACCATGATCGATTCCACCCCGGAGTGGATCGAGCAGCGCACCGGCATCACCGAGCGTCGCTGGATCGACGAGACCCAGACCCCGCTGTCGATGGCCGTCGGTGCGTCCCGCACGGCGCTGGAGCGCGCGGGCATCACGCCGGAGCAGGTCAGCGCGATCGTCGTCGCCACCGTTTCACACTTCCAGCAGACCCCGGCCCTGGCCTGCCACATCGCCTTCGAGCTCGGTTGCCCTGACCCGGCAGCCTTTGACCTCTCTGCTGCCTGCGCGGGCTTCGGCTTCGGCCTGGCCACAGCCGAGACGCTGGTGCGTGGCGGGACGAGCGAGTACGTGCTGGTGGTCGGCGTCGAGGCGCTGTCGCTGATGCTCGACAAGTCCGACCGCTCGACGGCCTTCATCTTCTCCGACGGCGCCGGTGCCGTCGTGGTCGGCCCGTCCGAGACCCCCGGTATGGGACCGGTTGTCTGGGGCACCGACCCCAAGGCCACCGACGTCATCATGACCGACGACTGGACGACGTCGATGCCCAAGGGCGAGTTCCCCTTCCTCAAGATGGAGGGCCGTCAGGTCTTCCGCTGGGCGACCACCTTCATCGCCGAGAAGTCCGCCGAGGCGATCGAGGCGGCGGGGCTGACCCCCGACCAGTTGGACGTCTTCATCCCGCACCAGGCCAACAACCGCATCACCGACTCGATGCTGCGCCACCTGAAACTGCCCGAGAACGTCGTGGTCAGCCGTGACATCTGCACGATGGGCAACTCTTCGGCGGCGTCGATCCCGCTCGCCATGGACGCGTTGCTCGAGCAGGGCCAGGCCAAGTCGGGCGACACCGCGCTGGTGATCGGCTTCGGCGCGGGCCTGTCGTTCGCCGGGCAGGTCATCACCCTTCCCTGACCGACCACCCCCAGAACTCCCGTCGGCTCCCCGCCGGGAAACACCACGAGAAAGAGAGGCCACCATGGCCAGCACCGAAGAGATCCGCACCCAGCTCGCCGAGATCGTCAACGACGTCGCCGGCGTGGCCGCCGAGGACGTGCAGCTCGACAAGTCCTTCTCCGACGACCTCGACGTCGACAGCCTGTCGATGGTCGAGATCATCTACGCCTGCGAGGAGAAGTTCGGCGTGTCCATCCCCGACGAGGACGCCAAGAACCTGAAGACCGTCGGCGACGCCGTCGCCTTCATCGAGCGTGCCCAGGCCTGAGCCACGCACGTGCCCACCGGCCCTGACCACTGACTGGCCNNACCACCGTCGTCATCACCGGCATCGGCGCCTACACCCCCCTGGGCGAGGACGCCCCGAGCACCTGGCAGGCGATGCTCGATGGCGTCTCGGGCGTCCACACGCTCCAGCATGACTGGGCAGCCGACCTGCCCGTCACCTTCGCCGCCGAGTGCGCCGGCGACCCCAGCGAGCGCATCGACCGCGTCCAGGCGCGTCGCCTCGACCGCTCCACCCAGCTCTCCCTGATCAGCGCCGAGGAGGCCTGGACCGACGCCGGTTTCGACTTCCACGGCGAGACCGAGGGCCTCGACGGCGAGCGCGTCGGCGTGGCACTGGCGTCTGGCATCGGCGGTCTGCAGACCCTGCTGGGCCAGTGGGACGTCCAGAAGGACAAGGGCCTTCGTCGCGTCTCCCCCTTCACCATCCCGATGCTGATGGCCAACGCCCCCGCCGCGAATGTCGGCCTGCGCGTCGGTGCCCGCGCCGGCATCCACACCCCCATCTCCGCCTGCGCATCGTCCAACGAGGCCATCTCGATCGGTCTGGACATGATCCGGCTGAACCGCGCAGACGTCGTCATCGCCGGCGGCACCGAGGCCGTGCTGCACCCGCTGCCGATCAACGCCTTCGCGCAGATGCAGGCGCTCTCGCGTCGCAATGACGATCCCGAGCACGCCTCGCGTCCGTGGGACACCGCCCGCGACGGCTTCGTGATGGGCGAGGGTTCGGTCTGCCTGGTGCTGGAGCGTCTGGAGCACGCCCAGGCCCGTGGCGTGAAGATCTACGGCACGCTCGCGGGTACCGGAATCAGCGCCGACAACCATGACATCGTCGAGCCCGACCCCTCGGGCCACGGTCAGTCGTCTGCCATGGGACGCGCGTTGTCCGATTCCGGTTTGTCCGCCAGCGACATCAAGCACATCAACGCCCACGGCACCTCGACCCCGAAGGGCGACGTGACCGAGGCCGGCTCAATCCGCAAGGCATTGGGTGACGCGACCGATGGCATCGTCGTCACCTCGACCAAGTCGATGACGGGTCACCTCCTCGGTGGTGCCGGTGCGCTGGAGACCTTCGCGGCGCTGATGGCGATCAACACCCGCCAGGTGCCCGCGACGATCAACATCGAGAACCTGGAGCCGGGCCTGCCGATCGACGTCGCCACCACCCAGCGGGAGCTGCCGGCCGGTGACCTCGCCGCGTTGAACAACTCCTTCGGTTTCGGTGGCCACAACGTGGCGCTGGCGCTGACCAACCAGAACCAGACCAACTGATCCACAGTTCCCCGAGTCTGTCGAGGGGCCGCCCCACACCGAAAATGGGTGTGGGGCGGCTTCGTTGTTGTGGCAGGGTCTTCGCCATGCCCATCGCATTGATCGCCCCCGACCCCACCTACCGTGTGAGCCTCCTGGAGGCCTGGGACGAGTTCGACGCCGCCGAGGGCGAGGGCGGTGACTGGACCGGATCCTTTGGCTTCGACCGGGGCACCTGCGCCACCCCCGAGGGCTTCGAGGACATGTGCGCACACCGCGTCCAGGAGGAGACCATCGCCTCCCCCGGTTTCGTCACCGCTACGATGCGCTGGGCCGTCGAGGACGACCAGTGGCTGGGCCGGGTGTCGGTACGGCATGACCTCAACGACCACCTGCTGAACAAGGGCGGACACATCGGCTACGGCGTTCGTCCGAGCGCTCGTCGCCGCGGGATCGCCACCCAGCTGATGCGCGCCGGACTGGACGTCCTGCGTGATCGCGGCGTGGCGCAGGCTCTGGTGACCTGTGACGACGGCAACCTCGGGTCGGCGACGATCATCGAGCGTGCCGGTGGTGTGCTCGAGGACGTCCGTGATGGCACCCGTCGTTACCGGGTGCCGACGGCGTGAGCATCCCCGCATCCCGGGACAGTTCCTGAGCTGGTCACGCACCCAGCCGCGGACCGACCCGTGCAGTGCGTGTGGCGCAACCAGATCGGCGGCACCATCTGGCGAATCGGCACCCGGTCCGCGGACGACGAGTATGTGAAGGTTGGGCCGCCCCATCCGGAGTTCGATCCGGCGGGCGACGCCGAAAGGATGGCCTGGGCGGCGCGCTGGCTGCCCGTCCCGAACGTCCTCGGGCACGGTGCGCATGCCGGGCTGCTGTTCCTGCACACACGGGCTTTGGCCGGGACGAATGCCATCGAGCTGACGGACGACCCGCATGCCACCGCCCGGGCGCTGGGCGTCGCGCTGAGGCGCTGGCACGATGCGCTGCCGGTCCAGGAATGTCCGTGGCAGTGGTCGGCAGACGTCCGTCTGGCAGCCCTCGATGACGAAGCCAGGGTCGCGCTGGCCGGACCGCCCGCGATCCCCGCCGACGACCTGGTCGTCTGCCAGGGGACGCCAGATGTTTGCGCTGAACTCGGAGCACCAGACGCCCCGTCCGTTCGACCCCTTTGGAACTGAGCCCAGCCGTGGTCACCGACCGGGTTNNCGGGTGACGCCTTCCAAGTGACGTCGCCATGACCGAAGACCACTTCGTGCGAGGCGCTACGCCACAAGTCCAGCCAGGCGATCCCTCGTGAATCCAGTACAGGAAGCCGGCCAGCCACTTGCTGAGGGTTGAGCCACTCCAGCTGACCGCAGTCCGTGGTGCCACAACCGCAGGCACCCCACACAACCAGAGCTCCCCGACTGACTGCCTTGGCAGCCTCTTCGGGGTCAACCTCGCCGACCAACTCCATCCGTTCACCGTCAGGGGTCGCCATCAGGTCGTCGCGGTTCCTCGTACCCGGGATCAGCGCAGCACTCCGATCGAGCCGCGGTCGAGACTTCTCTTGGTCAACCAAGTCAGCCATGGTGAGTCGCCGCATCTTCATGCCCAGGACAGTAGACCGCTTCACCGATGGGTTTGGGCAGACCGCCACATCCGTGCCCAACCGTCAGAGGCACGCCGATGACCGCGGCAGTTTCGGATTTTCAGGGCAAGGGTTCCGGGTACTGCTTTCGTGCTGACATTGCATGGATGACCGGCTCGCCACCGCTCTCGGAAATTGGAACGACCGGCTCCATGAGCCTGCCCCGGTTGTCGAACTCCAGTCGCATTTCGCGTCGTAGCCGGCCTTCGCCTCGTCTGCCCATGCAGGCATCTTGGCTTCGTCGATCGAGTCCTCGCTCATGCTCAACCGAAACGAAAAACAGAGCATTGCCGGCCCGGGAAACGCCAATGCCGGGTGGGGAACTGGGGTCAACAGGCGCCGAGAACTCAGACCACCTGGTGCAGCCACCGGACGGGGGCACCCTCGCCCGCGTGGCGGAAGGCCTCGAGTTCGTCGTCCCACCGGCGTCCGAGCAGTTCGTCCAGAGCCAGTGACAAGGGCTTGCCGCCCAAGGCCTCTGCGACGACGGCGGCCTTGAGCCGTTCCTCGGGCACCAGCACGTCCCCGTGGACGCCGATCACCGCCTGGAAGATGCCGAGCGACGGCGTGTAGCTCCAGCGCTGCCCGTCCGAGCCGGTGCCGGGTTCCTCGGTCACCTCGAAGCGCAGCCGGTCCCAGGCCTTGAAGGCCGACGCGATCTTGGCGCCGGTGCCCGTCGCGCCCGCCCAGGACAGCTCGGCTCGCCAAGCACCGCGTTCCGCGGACTGGGGGGTCCAGTCGAAGTGCGTGGGCACGCCAAGTGCACCACCCGCGGCCCACTCGACGTGCGGGCGCAGCGCGGACGGTGCGGAGTGGATGAAGACGACTCCACGGGTCGATGCCATCTCGGTTCCTCCTGACCAGGCCCAGTCGTGCCTTCCCCAGCAGCTGGACGATCATCCGGTTCACCCGATACGGCGTTGAGTTGTTGGCGCCATTGTGCCCCACACTGGGCGCCCGGCCAAGTGCCCATCGGGGCGGCGATGACGAACGGCACGGCGGATATGGTCATGTCATGACCACAGCCCCCTATGGTTCCTGGAAGTCCCCGATCGGCGTCGACGAGGTGCTCGGGTCCGCCGTCGGGCTCAGTTCGCTCGGCCGCCTCGGCGATGGCGTCGGCTGGTTGGAGTCCCGTCCGGGGCAGAACGGGCGCCTCACCCTCGTCCGGGACGGTGAGGAGATCACGCCCGCACCCATCAACGTCCGCTCCCGGGTGATGGAGTACGGCGGTGGCGCCTGGCACGCCGACGGTGATGTCGTGGCCTGGTGCGATGACGCCGACGGACGCGTCTGGGTACGAGACGAGAATGGCGACCGCCCGGTGACGCCGAACACCCGCGACCTGCGCTACGGGGACCTGCGGGTGCATGCTGACCTGGGCGTACTGCTGGCGGTCCGCGAGGACCATCGCGACGGCGAAGTAGAGGCCGAGACGACGATCGTCTCGTTGGACCTCGCCACCGAGAACTCCGACGGTGGCACCGTGCTGGTCGCGGGCGCCACCTTCTACGCCCACCCCGCGCTGGCGCACGGTCAGCTGGCCTGGGTCGAGTGGAACCACCCCGACATGCCGTGGGACGCGACGCGCCTGCTGGTCGGCCCCTGCGACGGGCACGACGTCGGCGACGTCACGGTGGTGGCTGGCGGTGAGTATGTCTCGGTCGTCCACCCGCAGTGGTCGCCCGACGGGACGCTCTACTTCCTCGACGACGCGCACGGCTACTGGACGCCGTGGGCGTGGGACGGCAGCGAATGCCGCGAGGTCTTCAGCGCCGAGGGCGACTTCGCCCGTCCGACCTGGGTACTGGGATCGGACCGCTTCGCCGTCGTGGACGACGATCGGCTGCTGGTCACCTGGTACGAGGACGGGTACGCGCGCCTCGGCGTGCTGGGCACCGACGGCACCATGCGCGAGGTGCCCGAACGCTTCGCGGACGTGGATGGCCTCGCCGTCGCGTCCGGGACCGGCTGGGCGCTGCTCGCGCACATGGATCGTCCCGGCGAACTGGCCCGGCTGGACCTGGAGACGCTGGAACTGACGACCGTCCGGTCTGGGGGCGAGGCACCCGACCCGGCCTGGGTCCCGGTGCCGGAGTCGATCTGGTTCGACGGGGACCACGGCCCCACGCAGGCCTGGTGGTATCCGCCGACCAACCCCGACTTCACCGCCCCGGCAGGCGAGCTGCCGCCCGTCATCGTCAACACCCACGGCGGCCCCACGGGCATGGCGCCGTGCGACTACTCCCCCGCCTTCGTCTACTGGACCAGCCGTGGCTTCGGGATCATCGACGTCAACTACTCCGGCTCAGCCGGTTTCGGACGCGCCTACCGCAACCGCCTGTACGGCAACTGGGGCGTGGCCGACGTGGCCGACTGCGTCGATGCCGTGGAGGAACTGGTCGAGCGAGGGTTGATCGACCCCGAGCGGGTCGTCATCCGGGGCGGATCAGCCGGCGGCTACACGACGCTGCAGTCGCTGGTCAGCTCGGACGCCTACGCAGCAGGCGTCAGCTCCTACGGCATCGGCGACCTGGAGATGTTGGCCACCGACACCCACAATTTCGAGTCCCGCTACCTCGACCGGATCGTCGGACCCTACCCGGAGGCGCAGGAGGTCTACCTGCAGCGCTCCCCCATCCACCACGTCGAGCGACTCAGCAGCCCGATGCTCATCCTGCAGGGCCTGGACGACAAGGTGGTGCCGCCGAACCAGGCCGAGTCGATGGCGCAGGCAGTGCGGCAGAAGGGCCTCCCGGTGGCGCTGGTGATGTTCCCCGGCGAAGGGCACGGTTTCCGGCAGGAGTCGACGCGCCGGGTGGTGCTGGAGGCGCAGCAGAGCTTCTTCGCGCAGTTGTTCGGCTACACGCCAGCGGACGAGGTTCCGGTGCTCGAGGTGGAGAACCTGGACTGATTTGTGGTGCGGCCGGCCGGAAGACGCCGGGAGGCCGCCGCCAAGCTCGGTCTCGAAGCACCATCGTCCTCGTCGGTCTGCGGGGCCGCTGGCTGGGCCAGCTGGCACGACTGCGGGGTTGATGCGCTAGCGTGCTGGAAGGACGCGGGGTGCCACCGATTGGTGGCTGAGAACAGACCCGTTGAACCTGATCTAGTTCGAACTAGCGAAGGGACGTTCTCGTCATGAGCACACCCATACCCACTGCCCCTGCAACCATCACGCCCGCCGCGCTGGCAGACGCCCTGCACCAACTGCGCGAGCACACTCCCCTGGTGCAGTGCCTCACCAACATCGTCGTCGCCCAGTGGACGGCCAATGTGCTGCTCGCCGCCGGAGCAGCTCCCGCCATGGTCGACAACCCCGATGAGGCCGGCGGCTTCGCGCAGGTCGCGTCCGGCGTGCTCGTCAACACCGGCACTCCTTACCGCGAGACATATCAGGCGATGCGCGTCGCCGCTCGGGCAGCCCACGAGGCGGGGACACCGTGGGTGCTGGACCCAGTCGCTGCTGGTGGGTTGCCGGTCCGGACGGCCTTCGCGGTCGAGGTGCTGGAGCAGCGTCCGACGATCATTCGCGGGAATGCGTCCGAGATCTCCGGCCTGTCCGGTGGTGCTGGCGGACGCGGGGCGGACTCCACCGCGTCCCCCGAAGAGGTATTGGACCTGGCCCAAGAACTGGCCCGCACCCATGGCTGCGTGGTCGCCGTCTCCGGTGCGGTCGACCACATCACCGACGGCAAGCAGGTGGTGCGGATCAGCAATGGGGACGCGATCATGACGCGCGTCACCGGCGTCGGGTGCAGCCTGGGTGGGCTGATGGCCGGCTTCGCGGGCGTCGTCGAGCCGTTGCTGGCGGCCAGCGCCGCCACCGCCCTGATGACCGTTGCCGCCGACAAGGCGATGGAGACCGCCAAGGGTCCCGGGACCTTCGCCGTGGCCTTGTTGGACCAGTTGGAACTGACCACGCCGGAACATCTTGCGGAGAGGGTCCGGCTGTGAGGGACGCCCAGACCATGCAGCGTGAGCTTGCCATCTACCTGGTCACCGACACCGGACAGTGCGGCGGCCCTGACGCCGTCGTGGCAACGGTGGCTGCGGCCGTCGAGAACGGCGCCACGCTGGTGCAGGTGCGCGACCCCGACGCCAGCGACGAGGACTTCCTCGCCCTGTCCCGGGCCGTCGTCGACGTGGTCGCCGGACGCGTACCGGTGATGCTGAACGACCGCGTCCACCTGGTCGCCGACGCCAGGGCTGACGGTGCCCACATCGGACAGGGCGACCTGCCACCCCTGGCGGCCCGCGCCGTCCTGGGGCCCGATGCCATCCTCGGGCTCTCCCTCGAACGCCGCGAGCACGTCGATGCGGCCAATGCGCTGCCCGCTGGAACCCTCGACTATGTCGGCATCGGGCCGGTGTGGGCGCAGCAGACCAAGCCCAACGCGGCTCCCCCACTCGGCCCGGACGGGCTGGCTGAGCTCGTCCGGCTCAGCGAGCTTCCTGCTGTCGCGATCGGCGGCGTGGGTGGCCCGGGACGGATCGCGCCGATCAGGCCGACGGGTGCTGGCATGGCGATCGTCAGCGCCATCTGCTCCGCGCACGATCCGGGTACTGCCACCGCGTCGATCGTCCGGCAATGGAATGACGATCAGGAAGGGGACGGGCGATGACCATCACCGCCTTGTCGATCGCGGGCGTTGACCCCAGCGGCGGTGCGGGCATCTTCGCCGACGTGAAGACCTTCAGCGCGCTCGGCGCCTACGGCATGGGCATCGTCACCGCATTGACCGCGCAGTCGACCCAGGGCGTGACCGGCTTCGTCGCCACCGACCCAGCTTTCGTCAAGCAGCAGTGGACGACCCTGGCCGACGACATCCTGCCGGACGCGATCAAGATCGGGATGCTGGCGAATGCCGAGGTCGCCCGGGCCCTCGGCGAGGTCGTCGACGACTACCGGGACCGCGGCGGGCAGCACGTCGTCCTCGACCCAGTGATGGTCGCCACCTCCGGTGACCGGCTGCTCGACGCGGACGCCGAAGCGGCGGTGCTGTCGCTGGTGCCGAAGGCATCGCTGATCACACCGAACCTGCCCGAGGCGGCGGTGCTGCTGGGCATCGGCGAGGCCCAATCGGATGACGAGATGCCGGCACAGGCCCGGGCACTGCTCGACCTGGGCGCCGAGCGCGTGCTGCTGAAGGCCGGGCATCTGGCTGGTCCCGAGTCGGTGGACGTCTACGGGGACGAGACCGGGCTGGTGCGGCTCAGCGCACACCGGGTCAGCACCAGCAACACCCACGGGACCGGCTGCACCCTGTCGTCCGCGATCGCTGCCCTGCGTCCCCGCCGCGATGACTGGGTCACGGCGGTGACGGACGCGAAGGCGTGGTTGACCCACGCGCTCGAGCACGCAGACGAGCTCCCGGTCGGCCAGGGCCACGGGCCGGTGCACCACTTCTGGGACATCTGGGACGACGATCAGGAAGGACGCTGACGATGAGCTTCACCGACGAGGTCTGGCAGGCCAATCGGGACCTGCTGACTGCCATCCACGAGCACCCCTTCGTCGCGGGACTGGGCGAGGGCAGCCTGCCGCGCCAGGTCTTCGACGGCTACCTGACCCAGGACGCGCTGTATCTGGCCGACTACGCCCGGGCGATGGGGATGCTCGCCGCGCGGGCCACCGACCCCGACGACATCACCTTCTGGGGTGTCGGGGTGCAGGGGGCTGTCGTCGCCGAGCGCCAGCTGCACGCCGCGCACGTCGAGGTCGGTGCCGGGACGATGTCACCCAGTTGCCGCGCCTACACCAGCTACCTGCTGGCGACCGCGTCCACGGACGCCTACGAGGTGGGCGTCGCGGCGATCCTGCCGTGCTTCTGGATCTACCAGGACGTCGGGGATGCGCTGCTGGGCGCGGCCGGTGACCTGGAGGGGCATCCCTATGGCGACTGGATCGGCATGTACGCAGATCCATTGTTCGCCGAGCAGACCCGGAGGGCTCGTGCCATCACCGACCGGCTCGCCGAGCAATGTGGTCCGGCGACGAGGGCACGGATGGCGGACGCCTTCACCCAGGCCGCACGCTACGAGTGGATGTTCTGGGACGCGGCCTGGCGACGCGAGCGTTGGCCCATCTGATCTTGGTGACGCGAGCCGCAGGGACCCCTCGGGCCACTCACACCGAATAGTCGCGGGCTCCGAAGATGGCGGTGCCGATCCGCACGCACGTGGAGCCCTCGGCAATCGCGACGGGAAAGTCCCCGGACATGCCCATGCTCAACTCGTCCCAGTCATGATCCAGCGCGCGCACGTCCCGTAGGCGATCACGCACCACGCGCACCCGCTCGAAACAGGCCGCAACCTCATCCGTCGTCCCGTTGACCGCGACCGTCATCAACCCACGGACGTCCAGATGGCTGAACCCACNNGAACGCCTCCACCTCGTCCAGCGGGAGACCTGACTTCTGGGGCTCACCGGAGGAATTGACCTGCACCAGCACCCGAAGCGTCCGTCCGGCGGTGGCCAGGCGCTTGTCCAGCTCGGCGGCCAGCCGCAGCGAGTCGAGGCACTGGAACTCGTCCACGAGCTCGGCGACCACCTTGGCCTTGTTGGTCTGCAGGTGCCCGATCAGGGCGAAGCGCACCTTTGACCCGGCGAGCGCGGCGCTCTTGGCCTGGATCTCCTGGACCTTGTTCTCCCCCACCAGCGAGTAACCCGCACGCTGGCACTCCAACAGGGCATCGGCCGGATGGGTCTTGCTGACCGGCAACAGCCGCACCTCGCAGGGGTCACGTCCGGCGTCCACACAGGCCTGGTCGACCTGCGCGCGGACCCGTGCGAGGTTCTCGGTGATCATGGCCAGCGAGCGCCGAGCGAGATCACGCCCAGCGCGGCGAGCACCGCGAACAGCAGCGACAGCCCGGCATAGCGGTCGGTCACCTCGGTGTAGACCTTCTCGTAGCCGACGCTCTGGGCGATGGTCTTGTAGACCGCCTCCAGCTCGGACTTCGACGCCGCGGAGAACTTCTTTCCGCCGGACGCCTTCGCCACCGCGGACAACTCGCCGTGGTTCACCGGGACAGGCTGGCGGACGCCGTTCTCCATCACGTAACCGGTCGCTGTGCCGTAGGCGATCGTGTAGNNCGTCCTGGGCTGCGGTCAGCGAGGCACGTCCGGAGTTGGTCGCGCCGTCGGACAGCAGGACGATCGCGGCGGGTGCCGTCTCGTCCGGGTGGTCGGGATCGGCAGGCACCATCTCGAGCGCCTTCAGCGAGGTGTAGATGCCCTCACCGATGGCGGTGGTCGGGGCGAGTTCAAGGCTGTCGATTGCCCGGCTGACCGCACCCCGGTCGGTGGTCGGTGGGACCACGACGTCGGCGGTCGCGGCGAAGGTGACGAGCGCGACGTTGAAGCGGTCCGGCAGCAGCGTCGTGAACTCCTTGGCCGCGGCCTGGGCGGCGGCCAAGCGGGTCGGTTCGACGTCCGTGGCCATCATCGAGCGGGACACGTCGATCGCGATGACGATGGTCGCCCGGTCACGCGGAACATTCGTGTAGCTCTTCGGCATCGCCCACGCGACCACCAGGGACGCGAGCGAGGCGAGCGCGAGCAGCACCGCACCGTGGCGCTTCCACGCCCGGTCTTTGGGGATCACCAGCGACAACCGGCTGCGGCGCTGGCGTGGGTCGGGACGCAAGCGCGAGTTCAGCAGCAGGTAGAGCCCGCCGATCAGTGGGATCAGCGCGAGCCCCCACAGCCGTTCGGGGCGCATGAACTCGATGAACATCGGCAACAACAGGGTGTGGTTCATCACGGCCACCTCGCCGCCATCGACACCGCGCCGAGCGCAGCGACCGTCGCGAAGGCCAACGCGTAGAGGGCGTACTGGGCGGTGCGCTCCTTGCGCACCTCCTCGTAGCCGAGCTCGCTCTTCACGTCCTTGTAGACATTCTTGAGTTCGGACGCCGAATCCGCCCCCCAACTCTTGCCGCCGGTCGCCGAGGCGATCTGCTTCAGCACCGCGGTGTCCGGCGGGACCCGTTCGCGCTTCCCGTCGACGTCCACATAGCCCGTCGAGGTGCCGTAGGCGATCGTGTAGACCGGCACCTTGGCGGCTTTGGCCTGGGCGGTCGCTGAGGTCACGTCCGAGCCGATGGTGCTCGTCCCGTCCGAGAGCAGGACGATCAGGCCCGGGGCCTGCACCTTGTCGTCCCCGGCGGGTGCCAACTTGATCGCCTGCAGGCTCTTGGTGATGGCGTCACCGATGGCGGTGCCCTCCTGAAGTTCCATCGCGTCGATCGCACGCAGGGTGGCGCCGCGGTCGACTGAGGGAGGCATCCGCACCGACGGCGTCCCCGACAGCGAGACCACCGACACGTTGTAGCTCTCGGGCAGGGTGTTGATGAAGTCCTTGGCGGCGGTCTTGGCGGCGGCCAGGCGGTTCGGCTTCACGTCCGTGGCCTGCATCGACAGCGAGTTGTCGATCACGACGACGACGGTTGCCCGTTCGCGCGGTACCTTCTCCATGCCCAGCGGACGTGCCCACGCCATCGCCAGCGCGACCAGCGAGCACAGGCTCATGGCCACGGCCAGGTGACGACGCCAGCGCGACTGACGCGGGACGATCGCGCCCAGGACGCCAGTGTTCGTGTAGCGGATGCCGGTGCGGCCCTTCATGCGCAACGCAATCAGGTACAGCAGAACCAGGATCGGCAGAACCAGCAGCACCCACAGCCGGTCTGGGTTCTTGAACTCGGGCCAGCCGAGCAGCGGCACCAGGAAGGTGACGACGGCGGGGGCGATCACTTCATCACCCCTTGCGGCGGCTGGTGCAGCATCGCGGCGGTGCGCCGGTAGCCGAGTACGAAGCGGGCGATGTCGGCGACCCAGTCACGGTCGGTGCGCAGCTGCAGGTGGCCCACCCCGGCACGACGCATCGCGATGGCGACACGCTGGCGCTGGGCCGCAGCCGCGGCGTTCATTCGCTCCCGCGCAGCCGGGTCGGAGGTGTTCACGTAGCGGGCGAAGTCGGTCTCCGGATCCTTGATCAGCATCTCGCCGACGTCGGGGAAGTCGAGCTCGTGGGTGTCGACGACCTCGATGCACAGCACCTGGTTGCGCACCGCGAGCCGACGCAGCGGACGCTCCCACTCCGGCGGGACATTCGGGTCGAGCTCGGCGTCGCCGGGGGTCAGGAAGTCACTGACGACCACGCGCATGCCACGCCGACGCTGGGTGCGAGCCAGCTGCTCGATGCCGCGGGCGAGGGTCATGTTTCCGGGCGCGTGGTCGGGGACGATCGGCTCGTTGAGCATCTTGCGCAGCAGGCCGTA
>DGKN01000251.1:19704-20211 GCA_002387005.1 Propionibacteriaceae bacterium UBA4569 | reverse complement strand
TCGAGCAGCGCCCACACCTCGAGTTCGCGGTCGGCGATCGTGTCGCGGACATGTGGGACGGTGGTGCGGGCTGTGACGGCCCAGTCCATCTTGCGGACGTCGTCCTGGCCGGGCTGGTAGATGCGGGCGTCGTTGACGTCCGAACCGGCGCCGGGCAGCAGGCCGAGGTGGTCACCGTGCAGGAAGCCCTCAAGACGACGGACGATGGTCAGCTCGAGCCGGCGCAGCGCAGCCTCTGGCGCGAGCTGGTTCAGAGGCAGGGTAGCTCCCGACGGGGGCGCCAACACCGAACCGGCGGCGCCCACGTCCGTGACCGGCGCGGCATCCCGCGGCGGCGGCGCGAAGCTGGGCTGCTGGCTCATCGGCCCTGATTCTGGCCCCACGGGCCCTCAGGCGCCGGCGGGTTCCACTGCTGGTTGGGAGCCTGCTGGACGGGAGCCTGCTGCACGGGTGCCTGTTGCACGGGTGCCTGCTGGGCGGGTGCCTGCTGGGCAGGCTGGGTCACGG
>DGKN01000251.1:19239-19567 GCA_002387005.1 Propionibacteriaceae bacterium UBA4569 | reverse complement strand
GGCGACGGCGTCGAAGCCGAGCACCAGCCGGTGACTCATCACATCCAGCGCGACGGCCTGCACGTCGGTCGGCAGCACGTAGTCCCGGCCATGGATCAGGGCCAGGGCACGAGCGGCGGCGACCAGGCCGAGGGTGGCTCGCGGGGAGCAACCGATCTGGATCACCGGTGCGAGGTCGGGCATGCCGAACTCGGCCGGGTTGCGGGTCGCCAGCACCAGGCGGACGACGTACTCGGCCACCAGGTTGTGGACGAAGACATTGGTCGCCATGTCCTGCAGCTGCAGGGTGAGTTCCGGGTTGAGCACGGGGCTGGGTTCGGGCGCCTTC
>DGKN01000251.1:0-19225 GCA_002387005.1 Propionibacteriaceae bacterium UBA4569 | reverse complement strand
GAAGCGGTCACGCTGGGCCTCGGGCAGTGGGTAGACACCCTCGGACTCGACCGGGTTCTGCGTCGCGATGACGATGAACGGCTTCTTGGCCGGGTAGGTGACGCCGGCGATGGAGGCCTGCTTCTCGGCCATCAGCTCGAGCATCGCGGACTGCACCTTGGCGGGCGCGCGGTTGATCTCGTCCGCCAGCACGAAGTTCACGAACACCGGGCCGAGCTCGATGTCGAACTCCTCCTTGGCGGCGGAGTAGATGCGCGTGCCGACGATGTCGGAGGGCACCAAGTCGGGGGTGAACTGGATTCGGGCGAACTCGCCGCCGACGACGGTGGCGAAGGAGCGCACCGCCAGCGTCTTGGCGACGCCGGGCACACCTTCGAGGAGGATGTGGCCCTTGGCCAGCAGCGCAACCATCAGCTGCTCGACCATGTGTTCCTGTCCGACGATGACGCGCTGCACCTGGTTGATGGCCTCGCCCAGCACCTTCGCTGCCTCGGCGGTGGTCATCGTGGACTGCTCGGGGCGCTGGGCCTCGTCATGCGTCGTGCTCAAGGTGGTCTTCCTCTGCTTCTGCGGTCGCGACCCGGCCCACGATACCGTGCGGACAAGCCATGGCCCTGCCCGCGAAGGGTGTTTCTGACCGCCGGTGTGGGTCGATGTGGAACCATGGGTGGCGATGTCCGAACAAACCAGCGTGCTCGCCACCCCACTCCAGGTCACCGACCCACCCAAGGTCGGCGACTTCTGGCTTGACGCGCGCCTGACCGCGAGCCCCGCCGGTGTGGCCTATCTCGGCCACGGACGCGACAACGCTCCCGTGATGCTGGTGCTGCTCAGCGATGGCGCCGCAACGGACGCCAATGCGCGCCACCGCCTCGCTGGCGAGGTCAACAAGATGCACGTCGACACCGTCGTCGCCCGCGGCGGCCAAGGGCAGGATGACGGCCGCATGGGCGACCGCTACCGCAGCGAGGACGACGACCCGGTCGGCCCGGACGAGGCGCCGCTGGCTCCCTGGGTCGCGCTGGCGTGGGACGGCTCGCGCGCCGCGGTGGCCGAGGCCGACCGTTTGCTGGCGCAGATCGACCTGTCCACCACCCCCCAACTGGGTTCAGTCAAGGGTCCCGAGTACAAGCTGCACTGGCTCGACAACACCGAGCCCGGCGTCACGCGCCTGTGGCCGTTGCCCTGGCCGGGCCGTCACGACCGCGCCGGCTGGGTGACGATGGCGGTCAGTTGGCTCCTGATGATCGCCTTGTCGGCGCTGGCCCTGCTGATCGCGGTGCTGCTCTTCCAGAACCAGCCGCCCCAGCCGCCGCCCCCGCCGCTGCCCACGACTCCCCCGCCGTCGAGCTCGCAGTCGCAGAGCCCGCCGCCATCGTCGTCCCCGTCCTCGGGTTCGCCGTCCTCGGGCTCACCCAGCTCCGGTTCGCCATCGTCCGGGTCGCCGAGTTCCGGTTCCCCTTCGTCTGGTTCACCCTCCTCGGGTTCGCCGTCGCCATCGTCAGGTTCGGCTTCGGCGTCGCCGTCGAGCGCATCCCCGTCGCCCGATGACGGACGAAACCCCTCCGACAGCCCGTCGATGGAGTCCCCGAGCCCCGGCGGCACCGCAACTGGCGAGGGTGGGCCGACGCCCAACAAGAAGCTGTGATGCGACCCGCGCTGGTCGCGACCGACCTGGACGGCACCTTCCTCGGGGCGGAAGGCAGGCCCAGCGAGGAGAACGTTCGAGCCGCCCTGCGCTGCCACGAGCTGGGGATCCCCTTCGTGGTCGCGACCGGACGCCCGGCGCGCTGGCTCGACTGCCTCGACCCCATCCGCGAGGCGGAACCCTTCGTGCTCACCAGCAATGGCGCCGTCGTCTTCGACCTGGCCCGCGGGCAGGTGGTGGAGAGCTTCCCGATCGAGGCGGACGTGGCCTTGGAGGCCACCCGCTTGATCCGCGAGGCCGTCCCGAGTGCGCATGTCTGCGTGGAATGGGGGCTGGGCTGGGGGCACGAGGAGGGGTACCCGAGCGAGGGCCGAATCGAGGACGCTGCCGTGGTCGCTCCCGTCCACGAGCTCGTCCGCCGGGCACCGGTGGTCAAGTTGATCGCCGTCAGCGACGACCACACCTCGGAGGAACTCGGGATGGCGGTCGCCCCGGCGCTCGGGGACCTGCTCACCTGCACCTGGTCCTTCAATGGGCCCTTTGGGCTGCTGGAGATCAGCGCGCGCGGGGTGACCAAGGCGCACACGCTGGCACTGTTGTGTGCCCAACTCGGCATCGATCCGGCGCATGCAGCGGCCTTCGGCGACATGCCCAATGACCTGGCGATGCTTGAGCTGGTCGGCATGCCCTATGTCATGGCTGACTGCCACCAGAGCCTCGCCAACGCCGGGTATCCCTCCGCGGGACGCCACGACGAGTCCGGCGTGGGACGAACCATCGCGTCATTGCTGGACAAGAACTGAAGTCCCGTCCCTTCACTTCGTCACATCAGGCCGGTGAGCACGCTGGTGGCAAGCACCGCCGTGGCGGCCATCGCGAAGCACAGCTCGAGCAGCATGCCCGTCCCGATCGCCTTGACCGCGACCACGCTGGTGCGGGCAGCCTCACCGGCATCTCGGACGCGGTAGAGCTCGGCGCAGAACAGGCCGGCGACGAAACCGATCGGCAGGCCGAGAGCCGGCAGGATGAAGGCGCCGACCAGGCCGCACACGATGCCGACGATGACTGGCCACTGCGGGATCTCGCGACGTCCGAGGTCGCGACGGGTGCGCAAGGCGGACGACGCCATCCCGATCGTCAGCAGGACGGCGGCTGTCGCGAAGGCATACCAACCCCACGAGGAGTTGCCCCACAGTGCCCACAGCAGGGCGCCCAGGCCCACGGTGAGGCTGCCGGGCAGGGCGGGGACGACGATCCCGCACAGGCCGACGAGGGCGAGCGCGGCGACGAGGATGGCGATCAGGGTGGGGGTCACGCGTTGAGGTTAGCGTGGGCTCGCAGTGCGAGGTAGACGAGGTCCGCCACCGCCGGTTCGTTGGCAACCTGGTCGATGGGCAGCCAGGCTGCGCGGTCGGTGGAGCCCCCGACCTCGACGGTGCCGAGCGAGCCGCCGGTGACGGTGGCCTCGAAGATGACCCGGACCGCCTTCCACGGACGCCCGTCCCCTCCCTCACCAGTGAACGTGGACGTTGTCAGCGGTCGTCCCACGTCGACCAGGTAGCCCGACTCCTCGTACACCTCCCTGGCCACACCGGTTGGAAGGTCTTCCTCGTAGTCGATCCCGCCGCCGGGCAGGCTCCAGCACGGCGTTCCGTAGCCGACCATGGCGTTGTACCAGCTGAGTAGAACCTGCCCATCCTGGACGATCAGCGCATAGCCCGCGAGTCGGGTCGAGTAGTCGGTGAAGTGAAGGGGCTCGGTGTTCGCCAACTCAGGCCTGGCCAACCGGCGATGCGATGGACGAGTCGCCGCCCTCGTTGTCGTGTTCGACAGCATGTTCGGCGTGACCACCGTGCCGCTGGAGGGTGACCGAGACCTGCTCGTAGACCTCCTCCGGCACCGCGATGCTGGGTCCGGTCGGGTCGACGCGCACGAGGGTGCCGTGATCGGCCAGCTCCATGGCCGCCTCGCGGGCGTGGTCCACGTCGCGGAATGTGAAGACAACATCGTTGCTCATGACTCGACCCTAACCCGCCACGCCGTCCACGATGAGCGTCAAGGCCACCGACGTGCCACAGTTGGCGGGCGTTCGCGCCGAGGTGGACGACCTCCCGTCCGATCGGGACGCAATCTTCAACGGCGAGCGGACCATCCGCTACCACGACCGCACCTTCCCCGGCTTGGTCTTCGACGGTCCCGTGGCCGAGAGATTGTCTGAGGCAGCCGGACGGGGTTGGCTGTCGGCACCCGGCGCGCGCTGTCGGGTGGTGCGTCCGGGCAGAATCGGCGTCAACGATGACTGCGCGGGTGGTGGGGCGTGCGGGGCTCGAACCCGCGACCCAGGGATTATGAGTCCCCTGCTCTGACCGGCTGAGCTAACGCCCCGGCGGTGGCCCAGCCTAGCGGTCCCTGTAGATGGATGCCCGACCGGCATGTCGATGTCGATGCCGTGGTGGACGTATGACGGGGTTCGTGGTCATGACAATCATCGCGTCGCCTCGGCCAGCGCCTGCAGGAAGGCGGCGACTCCCTCGGGGCCTTGGCACAGCACGTCTGCATGCTCCGCGACCTGCGGCTGCTCGGGGCTGCTGGACACGACGCACACCCCGCCCGGCAGTTCGTGGACGTACTCGAACGCGGGGATGTCGCCCAGGTCGTCCCCGCACATCACCACGACGCGGGGATTCTCGGCCTCGACCACCGACCGCAGGGCGTCGCCCTTGCTGGTGGTGGCAGACCGCAGCTCCAGCACCATGCGTCCCGGCTCGATCGCCATCGCGTGCCGTTCGGCTATCCCGGTCACCGGTTCGGTGAGCCAGTCGAGGGCCGCGACCGGGTCGGCCGCACGACGGGTGTGGACGCCGACCGCGCGCCCTTTGTCCTCCAAACTGGTGCCGGCCACGACGGCAGGCAGGTCGTCGCGTGACAAGAGTCCCTCCAGCTCGGCGATCGCCTCCCGCACCGCGCTCGGTTCCGGTGGGACGTCGAGGCTGCCGGTGGCCGCGTCCCAGCGTTCCTGCCCGTACTGTCCCAGGACCAGGACGCGCTCGAGCCCGGCCTGCCCGTCCAGTCGTCCGAGGTTCCGGACCGCAGCGACCGGACGTCCGGTGACGATGGCGATGCGCCCCAGTCGAGGGCCCAGTTCGGCTAGCGCGGCCCGGCTCCCGTCCAGCATCCGCGAGGCGGTCGGGTCGGCGACGATGGGCGCCAGCGTGCCGTCGAAGTCGCAGGCCAACAGGGTTCCAGTGGGGTCGGCGGCGATCGCGTCGATCGCTGCTCGACCCGCCTGGGTCACCGCCCGAAAGGGTGCGTTGGCGCTCGTGGAGGTGGTCACGAATCCCACTCTGCCACGGCGGGTGGCTAGGTTGGAGGGGCAGGAGGTCTGCAACGGCGCGTGGTGGCGCCAACAAGGAGTGGTCATGAACACGAGCCCAGCAGGAGCAGTTCCAGCAGATCAGGTGACTGCGGATTTCGTCGTCGTCGCGAATCGGTTGCCGGTCGACCGAGTGGTGGCCGAAGACGGCTCCCAGAGCTGGCGAACCTCCCCGGGCGGGCTCGTGACGGCGCTCGAACCGGTGATGAAGAGCCAAGGCGGCGCCTGGGTCGGCTGGCACGGCGCACCGGACGAGGAGATTGACGGCTTCGAGTTCGACGGCTATCAGGTCGTCCCCGTGCCGCTCAGCGACAAGGATGTCGAGGACTTCTACGAGGGCTTCTCCAATGCGACGCTGTGGCCGCTCTACCACGACGGCGTCGCCTTCCCCGAGTACCACCGCGAGTGGTGGGACAGTTACCGCGACGTGAACCGCCGCTTCGCCGAGGCCGCCGCCGCGGTCGCCGCCGAGGGCGCGAGGGTGTGGGTGCAGGACTACCAGCTGCAGCTGGTGCCCAGCATGCTGCGCAAGCTGCGACCCGACCTGCGGATCGGTTTCTTCCTGCACATCCCCTTCCCGCCGGCCGAATTGTTCAAGCAGATACCGTGGCGTCGCCAGATCGTCGAAGGCCTGCTCGGCGCCGACATCGTCGGCTTCCAGACTCCGGACGCGTCGGTGAACTTCGTCCGGCTGGCGCGCAGCCTGACCCGCTTCCCCACGAACCGGGAGCGCATCTCCCTGCCCGATGGACGGACGAGCATCGCCCGCTCCTACCCCATCTCGATCGACTCGGTCGGCTTCCGAGAGCTGGCCCAGACCCCGGAGGTGATCGCCGAGGCCGAGCAGCTGTTGGCCGATCTCGGCAACCCGAAGAAGGTCTTCCTGGGCATCGACCGGCTCGACTACACCAAGGGCCTGCGAGAGCGGGTCAAGGCCTTCGGGGAGCTGTTCACCTCCGGGGAGTTGGACCCCGAGGAATGCGTCTACCTGCAGGTCGCCACCCCCTCGCGCGAGCGGGTCGAGGAGTACAAGAAGCTGCGTGACGACATCGACCTGATGGTCGGGCGGATCAACTCCCAGACCGGACGGATCGGCAACCCGCCGATCGTCTACCGGCACGAGGGTTTCCCGCGCACCACGATGGCTGCGATGTACCGGATCGCCGACGTCATGGTCGTCACCCCGCTGCGGGACGGCATGAACCTGGTCGCGAAGGAGTTCGTCGCTGCCCACCCCGGTGACGACGCCGCCTTGGTGTTGAGCGAGTTCGCCGGCGCCGCGCTGGAACTGAAGCGCGCCTATTTGGTCAACCCTTACGACACCAATGCCCTCAAGGCGACACTGGTGAAGGCGGCGAACGACCCCAAGGACAAGCGCGCCCGCAGGATGCGCGCGATGCGCAAGCAGGTGATGACCCATCACATCGACCGCTGGGCCCAGAACTTCCTGGGCGACCTCGACACCGTCAAGTCGCCCGAGCCCAGGGAAACTGACGCTGACGCGTGACCGAGCGCCCAAACCCCTCCAGAGGAGACGAGATGACCGACGAGAACATCCGCACCGAGAGCTTCTACGTGGATGACCCCACGCACCTGCAGGCCGAGCTGGTGACCCTGCAGAACCAGTACCCGGGCTGGACCGGTTCCGTGCAGCAACAGCTGGACGAGCCGGACGGTCGCGTCCGCGTCGTGGTCCGCTACACACGTACCGGCGGATCCAACGAGCTGAATCCGCTCAACCAGGTCTGAGCGGTGATCCTGCTGGGATTGGGTGACCTGTGCTATCGCCCGCTAGATCGAGCGGGAGTTCCCGGACGTCCGTCGGCTGAACGCTCCCGACAGGTCATCAATGCACCCGGTGCGTGCACGGGTGGCGTTGGTCATCCAGCGGGCGCGTTGGCGTCGGGCTGGGTCAGCGGGAGACCTGGACGGACGCATGGTCACCGTCGCGGACGAAGGTCCAGCGGACGTTTGCACCGACGGCATCGAGCAGCGCCCGGTCGTGGCTGACCAGCAGGATCGTCCCACCGAAGGCCTCCAGCGCTGATTGGAGCTGCTCGATCGCCTCGACGTCGGCATGGTTGGTTGGCTCGTCCAGCACCAGGACGTTGACCGCGCGTCCCTGGAGCACCGCCAGCGCGGCCCGCGTCCGCTCCCCCAGGCTCAGCGAGTCGCAGGGACGCAGGACGTGCTCGGCACCCAACCCGAACTTCGCCAGCAGGGTGCGCACCTCGGCGCGATCAGCCTCGCCCAGTGCGTCGGCCACCACCTCACACAAGGGGTCGGGCCCGGCGATGATGGACCGGTCCTGGTCGAGCACCCCGACGTGGGTCCGGGAGCCCCAGGAGATCCGTCCGGACGATGGCGACGAGGTCAGCAGCGCCCGCAACAGCGTCGTCTTGCCCGAGCCATTCGGCCCCAGCAACGCCACCCGGTCGCCCCGGGCGACGTGCGTCGAGACCGGACCGACGGCGAAGCCACCCGCCCGGGCGACCACCTCGTCCAGCGTCAGCGCGACGTCCGCGGATGGCTGCGCCTCATTGATGGTGTAGCGGAGCTGCCACTGCTTGCGGAGCGCATCCGGGGCCTCCAGCCGGTCGACCGCTGCCCGCACCCGCGCCGCCTTCTGGTCAGCCTTGCCCGCCTTGTCCTCAATCATCTTCTTCAGCCCGCGGCCACCGGCATTGTTGGCCAGCTTGTCCTTCACCCCCGCACGACCGGCCTCGGCCCACTCGTTCTGCCGCTGCGCCCGTTCGACCAGCGCCTGTCGCTGCTTGTCGTAGGCCTCCTCGGCCTCCTGGGACTGCCGGATCGCCAACTCCTTGGCCGCCCGATAGTCCGACCAGCCACCCGCGTAGTGGACGACCTTCTGCTGCGCCAGGTCCAGCTCGCAGACCCGGTTCGCCACCTCGTCGAGGGAGCGCCGGTCGTGGGAGGCGAGCAGCACCGGCGCGTCCGTGCTCTTCACGAAGTCGACCAGCAACGCCAGCCCGTCCACGTCCAGGTTGTTCGTCGGCTCGTCCAGCAGCAGGACGTCGTACTGGCTGACCAGCACCGATGCCAGCGAGACACGCGCCGCCTGCCCGCCCGACAGGCTGCCCAACGGGCGGTCGAGATGGACGTCCAGCCCCAGCTCCGACAGCGTGGTCGCCAACCGGACGTCCAGGTCGGCACCGCCCAGCGCGAGCCAGCGATCGAGAGCGCGCGAGAACTCGTCGTCGGCGCCGGGACACCCGTCCGCCAACGCGACCGACGCTCGTTCGTAGCGCTCGTGGGCGGCAGTGACCGACGTTCGGCGACCGGCGTAGGCCAGCACGGTCTCGTCCGAACGGGGTGGTGACTGGGGCATCCAGCCGATCGTCGCATCGGGTGGGCTGGTCGCGATCGTCCCTGCGTCGATCGGGTGTTCACCGGCGATCATCCGCAACAGCGTGGACTTGCCGGCTCCATTGGGCCCGACCAGGGCGATGACGTCACCGGCGCCGACGACGAGGTCAAGCCCGGCGAACAGCGGGCGCGCGCCGAAGGACGCGGCGACGCCGGACAGGTGGAGGGATGTGGACATGGGTGGACCTCGATCGCTGGTGATGGGCATCGCGACAGGTCAGGTCCACATGCCGACGAGTGTGTCGGTCACGGCAAGCCGCAGTCAACCGGGTTTTTCTCGAAAGACACACGGAGCGCGGACGGAAGGCAATCTCCCGTCCGCGCCCCGTGGTGCGTCGTGCTCGTGGTGCTGGTGCGCTCAGGCGGTGCGGACGCGCACCGTGTCGGGCTGGACCTCCAGCGGACGACCGTCGTCGTCCAGGAGCTCCACCGAGCCCTCGGGGTTCTGCATCAGACGGACGCAGGCCCAGACCAGGCCGCCCCAGATGACGGCGATGGCCAGGATCATCATGACGATTGCGGACGAGCTCATCGCTGGACCTCCCGGAGGTCGATGGTGGTGCGGGCGTGGGTGTCGGCGACCNNATGTCGTCCAGGCGGTGGCGGTCGACGATCGGGTCGAGGACGGGGCCGGGGATCGGGTCACCGTCCGAGTCGAGCGAACCCAGGTTGGATCGCGTCGACCAGGGCAGCATGGACAGCAGGAAGGCGAGCACGATGCAACCGATCGTGACGCCGAAGCCCCAGATCCACACGAAGGTCTTCGGCATGCCGCCGTAGCCCTCGGTCAGGCGGGTCTGGATCTCGCCGATCAGCGTGTAGCCCAGGATGACCGGCGCGACCGCACCGACCAGCAGCTGCCAGCCGCGGCCGACCTTGAAGGAGCCGGACTTGTTGAGGTGGCGACGCAGCGTCGGCAGGGCGGTGAAGCCCGCGGTGAGCGTCAACGCGCACACCATGGAAGCGCCCACAATGCCGAAGTTGTTCACGAAGGCATCGGTGACATCGAGCAGGTTCAGGCCGGTGGTGGTCGGGAACAGCAGCATCGAGATGAGCGCCAGCGGGATGCCGACCATCATGGTGGAGGCGACGCGGCCGGTGCCGAACTTGTCCTCGAAGGCGGCGATGATGACCTCGATGATGGAGATCATCGAGGTGAAACCGGCGAACACCAGGGATCCGAAGAACAGGACGCCGATCAGAGTGCCCATCGGGGCCTGGTTGATGATGGTCGGGAATGCGATGAAGGCCAGGCCGATGCCGGATGAGGCGACCTCGCTGACGGGTTTGCCGGCGTTCTGGGCCATGAAGCCCAGCGCCGCAAACACGCCGATGCCGCACAACAGCTCGAAGGAGCTGTTGGCGAAGCCCACGACCAGGCCGGAGCCGGTCATGTCGGCGTTCTTCTTCACGTAGGAGGCGTAGGTGACCATGATGCCGAAGCCCACCGACAGCGAGAAGAAGATCTGACCGAAGGCAGCGACCCACACGCCCGAGTTGGTCAGGGCCGACCAGTCTGGGGTGAACAGCGCGTCCAGGCCGTTCATCGCGCCCGGCAGCGTCAAGGAGACGACGACCAAGGTCAGGAACATGACCACCAGCAGCGGGATGAAGACGATCGAGGTGCCGGCGATGCCCTTCTGGACGCCGAGCGCCAGCGCGCCGATGCAGGCCACCCAGACGGCGACCAGCGGGACGACGATGCCGGGTACGAAGTGGAAGGCGACGTGCGCCTGCTCGGCCGGGATCGATTGCACGAAGGTGGTCATGAAGAAGGTGCCCGGGTCATCCCCCCACGCCTTCGAGAAGGAGTAGAAGAAGTACCGGATCGCCCACGCCAGCACCACCGCGTAGTACACGGCGATGACGCAGGAGATGAGCACGTGCCACCAGCCGATCGGCTCGGTGAGGCGGTGCAGGCGTCGCAGCGACAGCGGCGACGACCCACGCCAGCGGTGACCGATGGCGTAGTCGAGGAAGAGCAGCGGGATCCCGGCGCACAGCAGCGCGATGACGTACGGCAGCATGAAGGCACCGCCGCCGTTGGAATAGGCGACGTAGGGGAAGCGCCAGATGTTGCCGAGGCCGACCGCGGATCCGATGGCGGCCATGATGAACGCCATGCGACCGCTGAATGCTCCTCGGTTCGCGGCGGACGGCTCGGTTCCGGCCGCGGGTGGAGTGGTGCTCATGGGAAATCCCTTCAAGGCGTTGGGACGAACGGCGACATGCTAGGGCATCAGTCCACATCGTGGAATCCACGATCAGATTTCGGTCCGGAAACCGATCAGCCGGTCGATCTCGCGGCGGTCCTTCTTCGTCGGACGTCCGGCGCCGCGGTCGCGTCGGGCAAGGGGTCCGGCTAGCAGGTACTCAGGCTTCGGAGGGGACTGATCGATGTAGCACGTTCGCGCCACGGGCGCCCCGACGCGTTTGGCGATCACCTGGGTCACCTCGTACTTGCGCTCCCAGCCCGGTTCACGGACGGTCACGACATCACCGGGGACGACGACGTGCGCCGGCTTGACCGGAGATCCGTTGAGCCGTACGTGTCCACCAACGACCGCCTTGTTGGCCGCCGAGCGAGTCTTGAACAGCCGCACGGCCCACAGCCACGCGTCCAGTCGGGTGCTCATCACTCGACCCTACCCACGTCGTGGGACGCGCGGTCTGGCGAATCCAACTCGACGAGCAGCCCGCGCAGTTCGTAGCCGGCCACCAGTTCGTCCCATCCCAGCGTCGGTTCGGTGACCAGACGCGGTGCGCGGGCCATCAGTTCGGTGAGCAGGATCTCGGCCTCGAGCAGGGCCAGGGGTTCACCGGGACACTTGTGGGCCCCGTCCCCGAAGGCCAGTCCGGTGGGTCGGACGCCGGACGGCATTGTCCGCGCCGGGCAGAGCCGCAGCGGGTCGTCGTCCAGGTCGGCATTGGTGGCGCGCACCTGGACGTCCACCAGTTCCCCGGCGCCGATGACGTGCCGGGTCTCGCCGTCGGTGACGACGATCTGCTGGGTGGTGCGGCGGTAGAGGTGGCCTACCACGGGTTCCAGCCGGATCACCTCCTGCAGGATCGCCCGTCGCTCGTCACTGCCGCCCGCGCGGTAGCTGTCGGCCAAGTCGGGCGTGGTGAGCAGGTGCCAGGCGGCCATCGCGATGAATTCGCGGGTGGTCACCATGCCGGCCGTGCCGTAGGTGAGCGCCTCGATCAGGATCTCGGTGCCGGACCAGCCCTGGCCAACCAGGTGACTGATCACGTCGTCCTGAGGGTGGCGGCGCCGTTCCCGAACGGCTGGACGGACGTCGGCGGCCCAGAAGGTCGCCAGCGGCCACAGTGCTCGGCGCGCGGCCTGCGCCCACTGGGAGCGCGTGCGTCCCAGATCCCGTCGTGAGAGGTCGAAGGGGGGCTGGTCGAAGAAGGAGACCAGCCGATGCGCCATCGCCCGCACCTGGCGCTCCCGCTCGTCGGCCGTGCCGTGGCGGGTGGTGTGAGTCAGGCCGACGATCTCGGCGGTGACGTCGACGGTGAAGTTGAGCGCCAGGTCATCCAGACTGAAGGGTCGGGCGCCGGTCTCGTCCAACCACCACCGGGCGGCGGCCCGGATCTGGTGGCCGTAGCGCTCCTCGATCACGGCGGGGGCGAAGAAGCGGGCCACCTCGCTGCGCTGTTGGTCGTGCGCTGCTCCATCGCTGATCAGGATCGGGCGGTGCTGGAGCCGTCCTTTGGGGATGTATTCGGCGGTGAACCCCGCCTGGGTGGTCTGGTGACGCGCGCGCAGCACCTGGCGGGCGGCATTCAGGGAACGGATCCGCCACAGTCCCCCCTCAAGTGCAACGCGGGGTTCGCTGGTCTCGTCCTCCCGAGTGGCGCGGCGGTCACCCTGGGCGGGGCAGCTCATCGTCGCTCCCCCAGTGCTGTCATCGTTCCTCGGGCGGTGGCGGCGACCAGGGCGAGTCGTCCGCGCGGTGTCATCAGCGCCCATTGGCGTCCCAGCGCCGCGAGCAGGTCCGGCTGGGAGGAGTGCGGGTCGAGGACGGCGCGCTGGGCCCGCTGCGGCAGGCGTCCAAAGGCGTCGAAGAGGTTGACGGTCCCCCGCCCATCCAACTGGAGCAGACCCTCCAGGGCAATCCGGCGCCACGGTCGGGGGACGTCGGGCAACGATCCGGTGGCCAGCAGGGAGCGGGCAGCGTCGTCGGCTGCCGCGAGGGACGCGAAGACGCTGTAGCCGGTGATCGGGTTCACCTCGGCGCCCGCAGCCCCTAACCGGTTCGGCACCTCCACCGGGGGCGGAAGCATGGGGATGTGGACCCTCTCCACCTCCGCTCCGCGCCAGTGGCGGGCCTCTACACCGGCCCGGCCCAGCCGAACGCCCAGACGGTGCGCGAGTTCCGTCCTCGCGATCGGCGGACGTCCGGCCAGGCAGGTCTCCTCGGCGAGCACCCGCCCGTCCGGCAGCGGGATGACATAGCAAAAGCTGGGTCGCCGAACACCCCAAGCCAATGCCCCGTCGAAAGGGCGCCAGTCCATCAGCACCGCGTCAGCCTCTCCCAGCAGCATCCGTCCGACATCCGCGGTCAGCTTCAGGCCGTGGGCGGTCTGGATCGGGGCACCAGGCACTGCCCCTCGCAGGTTGCCCCGGCAGTCGACGACGATGCGGGCATCGAGCGTCCGCGCCTGCGCGGCGCTCAGGTGTGCGGCACGCACGGTGGCGCCACCCAGGTCGAGCAATGTCCGCAACGCGTCGTTGTCCAGCACCTGATAGGTTCCCGGCAATCGGTGCTGGCTGCGGGCGACCAGGTCGGTGCGGTCGCTGGACGCCCCGATCACCTCGGCGCCCAACCAGTCGGGAAGATGATCCCGCCAGCCGCCGTAGGTCGCTCGCCACGGACGCTGCGGGCTGGGGTCGATAGCGAGCACGGAAGCACCGGCCACGACCAGCCGGTGGGCCAGCGCCCGACCTGCCGGACCCAGGCCCAGCACCGCCACGTCGTGGGTCACGGCACCGTCCTGCCAGCGGGTTCAGCGACCACCCACGGAGCAGGAGTCGGGACGCGCACGGCTCCCCCCAGCGCGGTCATCGCCTTGCGCCAGGTGGGCAGCCGCAACCGGCCATCGAAGACGTCGTAGTCGTTGCGCTCGATCAGGTCGAGGATCTGCGAGTAGAGCCGGTGCGCCGTCCCGACGCAGCGCCTGGACGGTCCGGGCAGGTACTGCAGCCCAGTCCAGGCCGTCCGGTAGAGCTCCCGATTGCGGGCCACCTGGAAGGCCATCATCGACCGCCAGGCGTCGTCCACCTCGCGCCGGGCCGGGTCGGCACCGAAGCGACGCAGGTCGTCCTGCGGCAGGTAGATCCGTCCGCGTTCGAGATCCTCGTCCACATCGCGCAGGAAGTTCGTGAGCTGGAAGGCAAAGCCCAGCGCCCTGGCCGGTTCGCGGGCGGCGTCGGAGGTGGGCTGCAGCACGGGCAACATCATCTCGCCGATGACCGCTGCGGAACCCTCCATGTAGGAGCACAGGTCGCCCCAGGTCTCGTAGCGCTCGGTGTCGAGATCCATCGACATCGCGTCGAAGAAGCGGTCGAAGCACTCCATCTCGATCCCGCTGTTCCGCACGCTCGTCCCCACCGCCGCGATCACCGGCTCTGCGGACGCGGGGTCGGCGACCGCAGCGACGAAGCGCTCCCGGAAGTCGGACAGCGCTGCCCGGGTCGCCGGAACGCGTTCGACGTCGCTGGTGGCCGAAGGGGCGTCGACGATGTCGTCGGCCAGCCGACACAGGGCATAGACGGCGAAGACGTGGCGTCGCTGTGCCCGGGGCAGGAGGGCGGCTCCCCAGAAGTAGGTGGTGCCGTGCTGCCAGGTCAGGCGGGCGCATTCGGCGTAACCCTCACGCAGCCGCCGCTCGGGGGTGGTCGTGAGGTTGGTCGTGGTCATCGCGGCCCCAACCAGTCGCGGACGCGTTCCGCGGCGAGCTTGCCGCTGATCAGCACCATCGGTACCCCGACGCCCGGCACGGTGGAGGAGCCGGCGAAGAAGAGCCCGGGCACGCGCTTCTCCCGGTTGGACGGGCGGAAGGGTCCGGTCTGACNNTCCTGCCACTCCACCGGGGTGACGAGTCGTTCGGTGACGATGTCGGTCGGGTAGCCCTCGCGGACGAGGAAGTCGAGCAGCCGGGCACGCATCGGTTCGCGTTCCCGGCTCCAGTCGACCGTCCCGTCCAGATTCGGCACCGGTTCGAGGACGTAGAGCGTGTGCGCGCCCTCGGCTGCGAGCTGCGGCTCCCCAAATGATGAGATGGTGACCAGCCGGGCCGGGTCGCTCATCAGCCGTCCGGCAGCGAGGTCGTCGAAGCAACTCTCCCAAGCTTGGCCGAAGTGGATGTTGTGGTGCGCGGCGCCCGCGGGCAGGTCACCGCGGACGCCGAGGTGCCAGACCACGGCCGAGGGTGAATAGACGGGCTTGCGCAGCACTCGCTGCAGCGGCAGGTCGGGCAGGAATTGTCGGTAGGCGGTGGGCAGGTCGAGGGTGCAGACGACGGCGTCGGCAGCAAAGGCTCCGTCGGTGGTTTGCACGCCAGCGATCGCCCCGTCCTCCCGCCGCAGCAGCTCGGTGACGGTGGTGTCGTAGCGGATCGTCGCCTGACGCGCGACGACGTCCGCCATCCCCTGCGGGATGNNGACGCCGTGCATGGTGTCCATGTAGGTGATCACGGAGTAGACGCCGAGCGCCTCGACCGGGGAGAGCCCGGCGTAGAGCGCCTGGAAAGACAGCATCCGGCGCAGCCGTTCGTCGGTGACGCGAGAGTTGACCACCTTTTCCAGCCGCCCGAAGGCGCCCATGCGCAACAGCTTCACGGCGGCGACGGGGTGCTTGGCGAGGTCGAGGGGCGAGTCGAAGTTGGCGTCGATGAAGTTGGGCATCTCCAGCTCGTAGAGCTCGCGCAGGAAAACGGCCATCTCCCGGATTGCGGCGGCATCTGCCTCCCCGGCCAGCCGGGCCACCTCGGCAGCCGTGCCCTCGACGGAGTCACGGACCAGCAGCTGGGAGCCGTCGGCGAACAGACCGCGGTAGGCGGGGTCGAGGCGCCGCATGGGCACCGCCTCAGCCTGCGATGAGCCGGCTGCGCGCAGGGGCGCGTCGAGCAGTTCGGGCATCGTCATCACGGTGGGGCCCAGGTCGAAGGTGAAGCCGTCCTGCTCGACGCGCAGCCCGCGCCCCCCGGGCCCGGCCTCTCGTTCCAGGACGACGACCTGGTGGCCCTGACCGATCAGGTGACAGGCGGCGGACAGGCCGGACAGCCCGGCCCCGATGACGACGACGTTGTTCATAACAGCCTCCAGGCAAGACGGTGGGCGATATCGGTGAGGCCGGTGACGGCCTCGGCGGACACCAGGTCGGGGTCGAGCGCCGCGCAGGCCTGGTGAACCTCGCGGTCGATGAGGTCTTCGACAGCCTCGCGGACCCCGCATCCGGACATCTCTGCGCGTAGCCTAGTCTCCTCCTGCGGGCTGAGGGATCCGGCGCGGGAGAGGAGCTGTTGGCCGTCGGGCGTGAGACGGTCGTGGGCCAGGGCCAGCAGGACGGTGGCCTTGCCAGCGGCGAGGTCGTCGTGGTCGGACTTGCCGGTGCGCTCGGGGTTGCCCCACATGCCGAGCAGGTCGTCGCGCAGACCGAAGGCCTCTCCAGCGTGCTGGGCGTAGCGGTCCAGCGAGCCGAGTAGCCCCGGCGAGGCGTCGCCGAGAATCGCCCCCATCCGCAGTGGGCCCCACACTGTGTAGGAGCCTGACTTCATTCTGGCGACTTCCAAAGCGTGTTCCTGATCGCGGCGTCCGAGCGCGGCACCGGTGAGGTCGCGGCGCTGGCCGAGCACCAGCTCGACCATCATCTGTCGCCAGGCGGTGCGCACTTGCGCTGGCAGCTCGGCCACCAACAGGGTCGCTTCGGAGTGCACCAGGTCGCCGACCAGCATCGCGATCGAGTCGCCGAAGGCCACCGGGTCGCCCTGGGCGTTGGCCGCGATGTGCGCCTCCCGGGCGATGGCGTGGCTGGTGAATTGACCGCGCCGCAGTTCGGAGCGGTCCATCACGTCGTCGTGGACCAGCGCAAACAGGTGCAGGAGTTCAAAAGCGGCGCCCAGGTCGATGACCTGCTCGCGTGCCGACTCGGGGGCACCGGCCGCGACCCAACCCCAATGGACCATCTCGGGACGAATGCGCTTGCCACCACCGGACGCGTGCCGGATCAGCCAAGGCAGGTCGCGTTCCCCCAGCACGTCGGCGCTGCGGCCGGCCAACTCGTCCCACATCTGACTGAGTTCGAGCAGCGTCCGCTCCACCCGTTCGTCCACAGCATGCAGGGTGGCGCCGGGCAGTGCCTCGTCCGACATTGTGCGCACCTGCGCCGGGATCACCACGGCTGGTCCCCGAGCCGTGACACCTGAAGGACAGCCCAGGGGCTGAGCAGGAAGGGTGCGGTGCGTACGACCTCTTGGAAGTCAGACCATTCCACCCAGTCGTGCTCGGCGACCTCATCCGGGTTGAGGTTCAGCTCGTCCGGGTCGATGTCGCCCACCATCACCGGGCACAACTCGTGCTCGACGATGCCGGAGGCGTCCACGGCGCGGTAGCGGAAGTCGGGCAGCACGACGCGCAGGTTCGTTGGTGTGGCGCCGATCTCCTGGGGGACGCGACGCAGGGCGGCCTCGATGGGAGTCTCGCCGGGCAGCAAGTGACCGCACGCGGAGTTGGTCCAGACGCCGGGCCAGGTCTTCTTGTGGACGGCGCGACGCGTCAGCAGCACCTTTCCGTCCGCGCGGCGCAAGTGGGTCGAGAAGGCGCGGTGCAGCGGGGTGTCGGCAGTGTGCACCTCCAGCCGGGGCGCTGTGCCGGCGTCATTGCCTTCTTCGTCCACCAGGACGACGACGTCATCGTCGCGCGCGGTGCTGCCGCGGAGCTGCTCGAGAAGAACCTGCAGGCTGCGGTGCTGCTGATCGGTGAGCCGGTCGGTTCCCGCACCGTGGACGATCGGCCAGCCCGCCAGCAACAGTTCGATGCCGGCGTCGGTGAGGACGACCTGGGTTGTACGGCCCCGCCCCCGCTCGCCGAGGCGGTTGACCAGGCCGCGTTCCTCGGCAGAATCGAGGNNAGCTCGGCCGGAATCGCCCCGGGATGCGCGAACACCTGCCCCAGCACGTGGTACATCGTGTCGGTCAGCTGGAGCCGGGACAGTTCGGGCGCGATCTCCTGACCGAGTTGGTGGGAGGTATGGCCCATTGCGCAGAACCTGGACGAACTGATCAGGTCGTCCGGGTCGAGGTCGGCGAGACCAAATCGTGCCAGGTCGGCTGCCTCGGGGGTGGTGGGGCACATGGCGGCGACAGTATCAATTCTTTGATAGATCGGCGGCCGTCTTGGCCAATGGACGAATCGCCCGCCGGGCGAGGCTCACCCCAGCCAACCTTGGACGGGTCGGCGCCGTCCAGACCGGCGCCCCGGCGACGCCCCAGCGGCTCAGCAGTTGGTTGGCGGCCAGCACACCGGTGGTCGCCGCGCGCTCCATCAGGGCCACTGGGTAGTCACACCGGATACCGTCGCCCGCCAGCACCACCCGCTGCGACGGGGTCGTGACGCCGGGACGCTCGGCNNGACCAGCGGGCAGTCTTCGCGGACCAACCACTGCTCCCCCACAACCGGTGCGTCCGCCAGCTCGGGATGCAACACGTCCTGCTGCGCTGAGAGTTCCGCCCGTAGCACGTCGTGGTTCGCGGCCGGGTCGATTGCATAGGCGTGCAACTCCACGACGGCACCGGCGTGCGCGTCGGCCCATTCGCGGGCGGAACGCTCCATCTGGTGCACCATCGAGACATTGTCCAGCGGCCCGTAGCCGCTGGTGCCCAGGAAGTCGGGCGTTCGGTTCGCCGGGCGACGCTCATACCACCGGCGCCATACGGCGAAGGGTGGGCTGGTGCGCAGGCCCGCGATGCTGCCACGCCACTGCTCGTCCCCCAGCGATGGGTTGGCGGCGATGATCTCCTGGAGCGGCGCGAGGTCGGTGGCCAGCACGACGGCATCGGCGCGCAGCTCCCCTGCGTCGGTGCTCACGAGCACCTGGTCGTCGTCCTCGTGGACGGCCTGCACTCGAGTTCCGAGCTGGAACTCGACTCCCAAGCGCCGTAGGCGCTCGGCCAGCGGGTTCCACAAGGCGGTGGTGAAGTCGTCCGCGGCGACGTCGAACAAAAGTCCCTCAGCGGAACCGACGAAGTAGGTGTGGAACATCGCCACCAACTCGCCCCCGGAGAACTCGCGCGGGTCGGCGAAGAAGCTGCGCGCGAAGACCTCCAGGGCGAGGTGGCGGGCCGTGTCCGGGAAGCGCAGTCGGTCCAGCACCTCAGCGGCAGAGACCCCGTCGAACTCCTCGAAGGTGTCGGGGAAGCGCACATCCAAAAGCCCCATNNGGGTACGAGGGATTCGGGCGAAGGAGTCGCGGGGCCCGTCCTTGAGGACGAGCGGGTAGTCGTCCACCGGCCTCAGGCATGACAGCGTCGGGTCGACGCGGCGCAGCAGGGCACGCAGTTGGTAGTACTGGCGGAAGAAGGCGTGGAAGCCCCGGCTCATGGTGGTCCGGTCGCCATTGACGAGGTCGACGGCCCAGGACGATGCGCGCCCGCCAAGCTGGGGTTGGGCCTCGACGACGGTGACGCGCACCCCGCGTTCGGCCAATTCGGTCGCAGCCGACAAGCCGGCGATGCCGCCCCCGACGACGACCACGCGCTGCCCGGACGCTCGACCCGCACCGCTTGGGCCGGGGTGGCACTCCGCGCGT
>DGKN01000250.1 GCA_002387005.1 Propionibacteriaceae bacterium UBA4569 | reverse complement strand
CGGCTCGCATGCCGTCGTGATTCCGCTGCAGGTTTCCAATCGCAGTTCGGGCCAGCAGACCTACTTGAACGCGATGCTGCTCGGCAAGCCGGTCATCGTCACCGAGGCACCTGGGGTGCACGACTACATCGAGAACGGGGTCACGGGCGTCATCGTCCCGGCGAATGCCCAAGCGCTCCGGTCCGCCATCCAGCACGTGATGGACCCAGCCAATGCAGAGCACTACCGCCAGATGGGGCAACGGGCTTCGGACGCGGTACGCGAGGCCAACCACGGTCTGACCTACCGCAAGATCCTGCTGCGCGCCGCTGGGATCTCGGACGAGCAGATCGAGGCAGCCGAGAGCCGCGGCCTGTCCACGACCTGACGCGGGCCCAAGCCGGCTTCGGTCACCAGCGGATGTCGCGCAGTGCCTCGATGGGACGCGGTGCATACCTCGCCCCGACGCCCAGTGCTCCGGCGGCGAACAGCGCGTCCCCGAAGTCAAGGCCGGTGCGCTTCGACAGTTCGGCGACTGAGACCTGGTAGGTACCGAACTCGTCGAGGTCCAGGATCTCCAGCCGGTCCAGTTTTTGCGTCAACAGGAAGGCGCGAGCCTTCAGTTCGTCGTCCTCGACGAAGATGACAACCTTCCAGAACTCCTTCGGCAGCGCCACCTCGCGGTACACCGGGTCATCGTCGGAGAACACCGGACCGCCAAACACGCTGATGCGAAGGTCGTCCACATCGACCTCGTCATAGAGCGCGTCCTCGATCCGTCCCCAGATACCGCCCTGGGACGACTGGTTGAAGTCGGCGACCTGGGGCGTGATGTTGGTGAAGTAGAAGGAGTCGGAGTTGGCCTGGTGCGCCTCCGCGTCACTCCCCCACGTCAGGTCCGCCCGGCGCGCAACATGGCCTCGGTCGATCCGGTTGTCGGAGTACAGCTCGTCCCCGACCTGCATCTGGGGCGGCACCCGTGGGTCCAGCCGGAATTTCATGCTCGACCGGGAGAGCTTCCGCATCTGCTTGCCATCGACATTCCACGCCACCCAGCGCGCGAGGTGCCGGCTCGCGCTGAGTGCGAGGGAGAAGTGGGTGTAGTCGATGACGGACGATCCGTTGACCACCACCGCGTCGTCGGCCGCAGCGCCACTCATTGCGGGCAGCGAAACCTGTGTGCACAAGAACTTGGGGTCGAATCCGGTCGCCATGGGGCCAACCTCTCACACGCCGGTGACGAGTTCGTGACCCGTCAGCCGCCACAACGCGCACCACAGCCGCGAACGGTCGTGGAACGGCGCCGTTTTGCTCTCACAGGGCGATTTTGGCGGCGAAGGTCCGATCAGCGCGGCGCGAGCCCGCGACGGACCGCCTTCACGACCTCCTCGTAGCCGAGCAACACCACGCCGGACCCGAACGCGGCCACCCAGCGGATCGCATCCAGCGGCGCGGTCCCGAAGGCCGACTTCAGGAAGGGCAACTCCACGACAGCGACCTGCGCCAGCGTCCCGAAGGCGATCGCCAGCCACAACCTCTTGTTGGTGAACAGGTGGTCGAAGGCGCTGGCCAGGCCGGGGCGGCTGTTGAGCGCGTTTAACAGCGGCACCTCGACGTGGTTGAGGATGCGCCCCTCCTCAGCATGAGGTCCACCGTCTTTGACGACCAAGACCGCCTCGTCTGTTACGGGGAAACGACCCACGCGCCCGAGTTCGGCGAGATTGCCATCAGTTTGCGGAACCAGGTCTGAGCCGATCAGAGGCACGAAGGTGACTCAGCTCGGGCGGGTCATCTCTTCGGGGACCACCCACTGGTCGAACTCGTCGGCGGTGAGGAAGCCGAGCTCCAGCGCGGCCTCCTTCAAGGTGGTCCCGTCATGGTGGGCCTTCTTAGCGATCTTTGCGGCCTTGTCGTAACCGATATGGCGATTCAGGGCAGTGACCAGCATCAGGTCGGTCTCCAGGTGCTGCTGGATCACGTCCCGATTCGGTTCGATGCCCACCGCGCAGTGGTCGTTGAAGCTGACGCATGCGTCGCCGATGAGCTGGATCGACTCCAACACGCACCACGCCATCACCGGCTTGAAGACGTTCAGCTGGAAGTTGCCCTGGCCACCGGCGAAACCCACCGTCGCGTCATTGCCGAAGACCTTGGTGGCGACCATGGTCATCGCCTCGCACTGGGTCGGGTTGACCTTGCCCGGCATGATCGAGCTGCCCGGTTCGTTCTCCGGGATCAACAACTCACCAATCCCCTCGCGCGGCCCGGACGCATACCAGCGCACGTCGTTGGCGATCTTCATCAGCGCCATCGCCAGCGTCCGCAGGCTCGCCGACACCCCCACCAGCGCGTCATGGGCACTCAGCGCTGCGAACAGGTTGTCGGCCTGGTGGAAGTCGATACCGGTCTCGGCGGTGATCTTCGCGGCAGCCAGCTCACCGAACTGGGGATGGGCGTTGAGCCCGGTTCCGACGGCGGTGCCGCCGATCGCCAAACCGCGTGCCTGCTCGTCCGCGAAGTGCACGGCGGTCAGTGCGTCGTCCAATTGTGCGACCCATCCTCCGATCACCTGGCCGAGCCGGACCGGCGTCGCGTCCTGCAGGTGGGTTCGCCCCACCATCACGACGTCGTCGTAACGTGCGGCAAGCTCGGCGAAGGTGTCGCGCAACTTCGTCACGCCGGGGTACAGCGTGGCCTGCAGTTCGCTCACCACGGCGATGTGCATGGCCGTGGGGAAGGTGTCGTTGGACGACTGCCCGCGGTTGACGTGGTCATTGGGGTGGACGGGCGTCTTCGACCCCATCTGTCCCCCCGCCAGTTCGATTGCGCGGTTGCCGATCACCTCGTTGGCGTTCATGTTCGACTGGGTGCCCGACCCGGTCTGGAAGACCACCAGCGGGAACTCCGCGTCCAGGTCACCGCGGACGACCTCGTCCGCTGCCTGGACGATCAGCTCGGCAACCTCGGCCGGCAACTCCCCCAGCTCGGCATTGGCCTGCGCCGCGGACTTCTTCAACACGCCCAGCGCCCGGATCATGGGCCGTCCCCAGACGAAGGTGGGGCGACCGATGTCGAAGTGGTGGAGGCTGCGCTCGGTCTGCGCGCCCCAGTAGTGCTCGGCGGGCACCTCGATGGTGCCCATGCTGTCGCTCTCGGCCCTGCGCTGGGCCATTGCCCCGTCCGCGTTGTTCATCGTGGCTCCTCTCGCCTTCCCTCGACCCTACGTCGGCGCTGGATCGTCCTGAAGTGCTCATCGCGGCGGGCTGGTGGGCAATCGCACCGTGAAGCGGGCACCGCGTCCCGCACCATCACTGTGTGCCTCGATGCTGCCGTTCAGCGACGAGACGATGGCGCGGCTGATGGACAGGCCGACCCCGGTGCCGCCGTCCACGTCGCGGGTGCGGGAGCTGTCGTCGCGGTAGAAGCGCTCGAACAGGTGCGGCAGGGCGTCCGCGTTGATGCCTCCGCCGGTGTCTGCCACCTCAAGGGCAACTCTGGCTCCCGCGTCCTCGAGCCTGGTCGTGATGTCGACCCGGTCGCCTGCCTTGGTGTGTTGGAGGGCATTGCGCAGGAGGTTGTCCAGCACCTGACCCAGCTGGCCTGGATGTGCATCGACCACCGCGCCGGCATCGCACTGTAGGCGCAGGCCCACCCCCGCGTCCTGGAGGAGGCGCCGGTGCGCCGAGGTGGTGGCGACCACGAACTGGTCCAGCTCGACGGGTTNNGCAGAGATGTCGGCAGCCAGCGCCGTCAGCCGTTGGTTCTGCCGCAGCAGCACGTCCAAGGTCTCGTCGTTCCAGGCGACGACCCCGTCCTGCAGGCCCTCGAGGGTCACCTGCACCGCGGCGAGTGGCGTGCGCAACTCGTGACCCAGGTCGGTGAGCATCCGACGGCGGGTGTTCTCGGTGGACGCGATCTGGGCGGCCATCTTGTTGAACTCCTCAGCGACTTCGCCCAGTTCCTGTTCGCCGGCGACCAGCCGGACGGGTTGGTCGTAGTCGCCGCGGGACACTCGCGCGGCCCCCTCGATCAGTGCATCGAGGCCCCGGGCGAGGTTGCGGTTCACCAGCCACGCCGTCGCGACGGCGACCACCAGCGCAACCCCGAGCCCCACCACCAAGGAGACTGCGCCAGCTGCACGGAAGGCCTGCTCGGCGTGGTCCAGCACCGCCGGTTGCCCGTGCCCGGCCTGGTGCATGTGCTGGGTGAAGACTGCCGGGCCAACCATCGTTTCGGTGACGACCGCCGTCAGTCCCATCGCCGCCAGCACCGCCACTTGCGTCCCCAGCAGTCGTCGTCCCCAGCCCAGACCGCTCATCGGCCCGGACCCATCCGGTACCCGACCCCGCGCACCGTCTGGACGAAGCGGGCCGAGGACGAGTCGTCGCCCAACTTCTTGCGCAGGTTGGCTACGTGCACGTCGACGAGGTGGTCGTCCCCGCCCCAGTCGGAACCCCAGACGTCTTCAAAGAGCCGTTGGCGAGTGAGCACCCGGCCGGGGTGGGACGAGAGAGTGTCCAGCAGGTCGAACTCCGTGCGGGTCAGGTCGAGCACGACACCGTTCAGTTCCACCTCACGGGCGGCTGGACGCACGATGAGCGCGCCGAAGCGGCGCTCCTGTGTGACGTTGCTCACGCCGAACCGTGGCCGGCGCAACAGCACCTGCACCCGTGCCACCAGCTCTCGCGGGCTGAACGGCTTCGTCATGTAGTCGTCCGCGCCGACCGACAGGCCGACGAGGGTGTCGACCTCGTCCGCGCGGGCGGTGAGCATGAGCACATAGCAGTCGCTCCAGGTCCGCAGTCGGCGGCAGACCTCGATGCCGTCGAGTCCCGGTAGGCCGAGGTCGAGGACGATGACGTCGGGGCGCCAGTCCTCGGCTTGGGCGAGCGCGTCGAGGCCGTCGCCACTGATGCGGGTGACCATGCCGGCGCGCTCCAGGTAGTTGCGCACCGTGCCGGCGAGCACCGGTTCGTCGTCCACCACCAGCACCCGTGCAGCACCCTGTTCAGCCATGCCGTCCAGCCAACCAGATCAGCGCGTGGGGCTGGCGCTTGGCATCGTCATGCCGGAGTGGTCCATGCTTGGCATGTTGCCCATGTCGTGGTTCATGCCTGGCATGTTGGAGTGGTCCATGCCCGAGTTGGCGCTCCAGCCCAGCACTGTCGGGTCGAGCATTCCCATGATCATCGCGACGTGCGCGACCACCAGGAAGATCGCGACGAAGGTGACGTGCAAGCGCTTGCGGTCGGCATCCGTGCGGCCCAACAGGCCCGCCTCCAGCAGGCTGATGCCGAGCATCGGGAGCGATCCGAGCAGGTAGGCCGACACGGCGATCACGTCAGCAGCCCCGCGCCACTGGCCGTGCACGGTCAGCGGGTAGACCGCATGGATGAGCAGGTTCACGGTGATGAACACCCAGACCGGCCCGGCCAGTAACCCCGCCCAGCGGCTCAGGTTGCCGACCCAACCCGGAGCACCGGGGTTCAGGAGCAGCACCATTTCGCTGATCGCGAGGATCTCGGCAAGCACCACCGGCAGGGCCATGAACAACAGCAGGTTCCAGGGCTGGCGCACCGACAGCAGACCCATGTAGTGGGTCATGGACATTCCGTCCATGGCCGAGCTTCCGGTGGTGAGGTCTCCGGCGACCACCGCGAGGACGAGTGCCAGCAGCGAGCCACCGCCCAGCAGGAAGAGGCCGCCGTGGTCGCGGCTACGCGGGGCGGGGGACGGGAACGTGGTGTCAACTGGGGAGGTCATGCCAATGACTCTGATGGTCGAACTTCCAGCCACGGCCAAGACTTCCTCAAGAACGGATCAAGAAGGAACTGCACAGATCAAGAAGGAACTGGCCCGGGCACTGGAACAAAGCGGACGGTCGTGTGGTTCCCAGATCAGCGGCCACTTCGGACCGCGCGGATTTCTGGGAGTAAAGCAATGAAGATCACCGTCATCGGGGCCACCGGCATGGTTGGCCAGCGCCTGGTCGCCGAGGCCGCCTCGCGTGGGCACCAGGTCGTTGCGGTCAGCCGTTCGGGCCAGCAGGTGGAAGGTGCCAGCAGCGCCCTCGCGCTCGACATCAACGACACCGCTGCCCTGGTCGAGGCCATCAATGCCGCGGATGCAGCCGTCATCACGGTCCCCGGCCCCCGCGACGGACGTTCCGACCAGATCATCGCGCCCCACCGTGCCCTGATCGCCAACCCGCCGGCGAAGCGGGTGCTGGTCGTGGGTGGCGCCGGCTCCCTGTTCGCGTCCGAGGGCGTCCGACTCAAGGACAGCCCCGACTTCCCCGCCGACTACCTCCCCGAGGCGACCGCCTTCACCACCGTCCTCCAGGACTACGAGGCCAGCGAGGGCATCGACTGGACCATGATCTCCCCCGCCCCCGTGTTGGCTCCCGGTGAGCGCACCGGCAGCTACGTCGAGGGCACCGACTCACCGGTCGGGGAGTCCGTCAGCGCCGAAGACCTGTCGGTCGCGATCGTCGACGAGCTGGAGCGCGGCAACCACCGCAACCAGCGATTCACCGTCGCGAACTGACGCAGACGACTGGCCGGAGGCACCCTCGACAAGTTGGGGCGCGAAATCCAGAGGCCTGGGCAATCTCAGCGGTCGGCCCGGGGCACAAAGCGTGCCTCGGGCACGCCCGTGTAGACTTGGCGGGGTCGCTGGATCCGCTGGGTGGAGTCGTCGCGGACTTCCTTCCAGTGGGCGATCCACCCGGGCGTTCGTCCGATCGCGAACATCACGGTGAACATGTTCAGCGGAATCCCCAGAGCACGCAGGATGATGCCTGAGTAGAAGTCGACGTTCGGGTAGAGCTTGCGCTCGACGAAGTAGTCGTCCGCCAGCGCGGCCTGCTCGAGTTCCATCGCCAGCGGCAGCGTCGGGTCGTTGACCTGCATCGACTCCAGCAGTTCATCCGCGGCATTCTTCAGCAGCTTTGCGCGCGGGTCGAAGTTTCGGTAGACGCGGTGCCCGAAGCCCATCAGCTTCGCGCCCGATTTCTTGTCCTTGACCTGGGCGAGCATGTGCTGGGCGCTGGTGCCGTCGCGGCGCATCCGCTCCAGCATCTGCACCACCTCGACGTTGGCGCCGCCGTGCAAGGGACCCCACAGAGCCGAGACGCCCGCCGAGGCCGCGGCGTACATGTTGGCCTGGCCGGAGGCGACCATCCGCACCGTCGAGGTGGAGCAGTTCTGCTCGTGGTCGGCGTGCAGGACGAAGAACAGGTTCAACGCCCTGGCCGCCTCCGGGGAGGGGTCGTGGTCGTCATAGGGCACCGAGAACATCATGTGCAGCAGGTTGCGGACGTAGTCCAAGTCTGGTCGCGGATAGATCAGCGGCTCCCCGATGGACGACTTGTAGGAGGCGGCGGCAATGGTCCGCACCCGGCTCATCAGGCGCGTCGCGGCGAGCTGAAAGCTCTCCTCGTCGGTCACCCGTGGACGGTAGTGGGTGCTCATCGCGTTGATCATGCTCGACATGATCGCCATCGGGTGCCCATTGGCCGGGAAGGCGTCGAAGTGCTTGTTCATGTCATGGTGCAGGGCGGCGTGGTGGGTGAACAGCTCCGAGAAGCGGGTCCGCTCCTCCTCGTCCGGCAGCTGCCCGTAGATCAGCAGCCAGGCGGTCTCGATGAACGAGATCTTGTTCTTCGCCAACTCCTCGATCGGGATGCCGCGGTAGCGCAGGAGACCTTGCTCACCGTCGATGTAGGTGATGGCCGAGCGGCAGGACGCGGTGTTGGCGAAGCTCGTGTCGAGGGTGGTCAGCCCAGTTTGGGCGCGGAGCTGGGAGATGTCGAGGTGTCGTTCGCCGGTTGTGGAGACGACAACGGGGAGCTCGTGCTCCACCCCGTCGATCACCAGCTTCGCGGTGGCCGCCTCGGCCTGGTCGGTGGTGGCCTGTTTCCTGGTCACGTCGTCCCCTTCCGGGATGGTTGGGCGGGGTCGAACCCCGTCCGCAGTCTAGGAAGCGCCCCCGTGACAGGGTCTTCGTCCCACCCACCGGCCCCATTTCGGGGATGTGTGTGACGAATCCCACAACTTGTGCCGAGAGTGACTTGTGCCGAGAGTCCTTCGCCACGCAGGAGAGCCTGGTGCGGACCCCAGGGCTGACCTCACCTGCTGACCTGCCCGTGTGACACCGCGCCGGCTGGGATCGTCCTGGCGTCAGTCAGTGAACCAGCCGTCGCCATAAGCCTGGCGCAGCATCTCCGCGACGCCTGGCACCGGACGCAGCTGGCGGAACTTGGCCAGCGCGCGGCGCAGGTAGGTCGCCACGCTGGCGTCGCTGGCGGGGAGCTCCAGCATCCGTCCGACCGCCTTGCGCGGCACCCCGGCGTGCAGCAGCTGCAACACCTGAACCTCGCGGGGCGACAGGTGCGGGACGAGCGTCGGGTCTTCAACCAGGGCGTGGGCCACCTCGCTTCCCACCACCTCCCCTCCGGCCGCGACAGCCTCTACGGCGGCCACCAACTCATCGACCGGGTCGGACTTCAGCACCAGTCCCCGAGCCCCCGCCGCCATGGCACGACGGACCGGCACAGGTCGGGACTCGGCCGTGTAGAGCAGGCTCGGAATCTTTCGCAGTGCGAGTTCGGCAACCACACCTGGGCCGTCCAAGCGGTCACCGAGAAGCAGGTCGACGATGGCGACGTCAACCGCCACACCATCCATCGCGGCCATGAAGTCCTTCGACGTCGTCCCATGCAGGACGGTGCCGACGCGGCCGCCCGACATGAACGACAAACCCTCGAGCGCGGTGTGGACGATGGGGTGGTCGTCCAGCAGCGCTACGCGGATCATGACCTCGACCCCAACCGAGCAAGATCCCCGTCGGCCTGCACGCGAAGTCCCTTGCCACGCCAGCTGTCCACCTGTTCTGGGGACGCTGCGACGACGACGGCCTGCACCGAACCGCTGGCCGGGTCGTGGCTGATCGTCACCTGCTGCCCCGTAATCGGGGGTGATCCGAGAGCGGAGACGAGCTCAGCAGCGCTCGCGCTGGACGCAGCGTCAAGCTGTTCCGGGAGCGCCAGCCGCACGGACCACCCATCCGCCCTCGCTGACCCCGCGATCGCGCAAAGCGTCGCGGCCGATGGTCCGAAGCGCATCTCGTCTCGCAGCGTTGCGGCCAGCGACCCCGCCTGCGCCCGAGTCTCGGGAGCGGCTGGGTCAACCCGTCCCGCAGCGACGTCGTGGAGCAACGCCAGGCTGGGCGCCAGTGAGTGCTGCGACCACCACGCGCGGATGCCGGCTCGGGAGGCCGCCAAGCCTTCGGCCCGAACCGCCTGCCGTTGCTGGTCCTCGCGCCGGGCCCGTTGCTGGGTGAGCACATGGGCGACCGCCAGGGCCGCGAATCCGCACACCGCGATGTTCAACACGGCAACCACGGCGCCCACCAAGGGGCCGGTGGTGCTTGCCGTGCCGAATCTGGCGACCATCGAAATGGGGACGACCAACACCATCAGCACCGCGACGGCGAAGCCGCGGCGCAGCGACGAGGTGAGCAGCACGACCTGGACCATCGCCG
>DGKN01000129.1:849-8156 GCA_002387005.1 Propionibacteriaceae bacterium UBA4569 | reverse complement strand
TCAACCCCGACGTCGTCACCCGCGACGTCGAACTCATCAACCTCGCCGCCCTCGCGGAGGCCGGGGACGACGACCTGGGCGACCAGGCCGTGGCCCGGTCGCTGGTCGACGTCGAGGTCTCGATCTTCCTGGCGAAGCAGCGCGCCGAGGCGGTCACCCCGACCGTGGTGGCATTGCGCAAGATGGCCCAGCAGGTGGTTGCCGACGAGTTGGCCCGCATCGACCGTCGCCTGCCCGCGGCCGACGACCAGACTCGCGCCGAGGTCGCCCACGCCCTGCACCGGGTGGCCGAGAAGCTGATCCACCAGCCCACCGTCCGCGTGCGCGAGTTCGCCGCCGAGGATTCCCCGGTGGACTACACAGCCGCGCTGCGCAGCCTGTTCTCGCTCGACCCGATGCGGGTCGCGAGCGCCGACCCCGCGCAGTGCCCCGTGCTGGAGGCGCCCTGCCCCCAGACTCCTGTGCAGGCAGCGGCCGACTACCAGGAGGCACGATGAGCACCATCAGGGTGGGGGCGCGTCGTTCGCCCCTGGCAGTGGCCCAGGCCACGTGGGTGGCATCCCGGCTCGAAGCGGCGGGGTACCCCTCCGAGCTCGTCGGCATCGACACCCTCGGCGATGTCGACCGGCGTCGGCTGACCGAGATCGGTGGGACCGGCGTGTTCGCCACTGCCGTGCGTGATGGCCTGCTCAGCGGCGGTGTCGATGTCGCCGTCCACTCCCTCAAGGACTTGCCAGTCGACCCAGCCCCTGGGCTGGTCGTGGCTGCCACCCCGACGCGTGAGGACGTGCGCGACGTGCTCGTCGGACTTGGCGTCGACGAGTGGCGCGATGGCACCCGGCTGGGCACCGGCTCGCCGAGGCGTGCGGTGCAGTTGGCCGAGCTCGCCCGCGCCCGTGGCGTCGAGGTCGAGATCGTCCCGATCCGTGGCAATGTCGACCACCGGATCGACCTGGTTCGTCAGGGCGAGGTGCACGCGACGCTGTTGGCCGCCGCGGGCCTGCGTCGTCTCGGACGGATCCCCGCCGACCTTGAGGGCATCGGTGAGGTCGGCGTGGGTTCCGGCAGCGTCCGGATGGAACTGCTGGAGCTGTCGATGATGCTTCCCGCCGCTGGTCAAGGCTGTCTGGGCGTCGAGTGCCGGGAGGACGCCGACCCCGCCCTTCTCACCGCGCTGGCTTCCATCGACGACGTCGACACGCACCGCGCCGTGTCCGCGGAGCGCACCTTCCTCAAGGTGCTGGAGGCTGGCTGCCTCGCGCCGGTGGGTGCCTTTGCGTACATCAGTGGGTCACACTTGACTCTTCGTGCAGTTGCTGGGAGAAAGTCCGGTGACGCCGGGCTGGTGCGTGACGAACTCAGCGGCGACGCGCAGGACGCTGTGGAGCTGGGCTCCGCGCTTGCACGCCGGGTGCTCGCACTGCTTGGAAAGGATCTGGATGAGTGAGGCGGCTGAGTCCGGACAGGCGCTGGTGAAGGGACACGTCACCTTCGTCGGAGGCGGTCCAGGCGACCCCAACCTGCTGACCCTGGCGGCGGTCCAGGCCCTCTCGGAGGCATCCGTCGTGCTGTTGGACGACGAATCGCTGCTCCCGCTGCTCGACCACCCGATGGTCAACCTTCCGCGGGACTGCACCGTCAGCTCCTTCGCAGGGCCGGAGCAGTCCCCGGCCCCGCTTGGCGCGCGGGTGCAGGTGATCCGCGAGGCGGTGGCCGAGGGCGACACGGTTGTCCGTCTGATCACCGGTGACCCCTTCCTCGACGGCGGAGTCGCTGCCGAGGCAGCCGAGTGCGCCAATGCGGGCGTCGGGCTGGAGATCATCCCGGGCATCTCGACGCTGACCGCGATCCCCGAGTACGCCGGCGTCCCCCTCGGCGACTCCGAGGTGCAGCTGATCAACGCGACCGACCCGCAGCTGGGCGACGGATCCACCTGGGCTGCCACCGGCACTCTGCTGATTTCCACGCTCGTTGAGCACCTGTCCACCGTCTACGCGCAGGCGCTCGGCTCCGCACGCCGCGACGATGAGCCGGTGTTGCTGGTCGTGCGTGGTGCCTCCACCTCCCAGGCCTCGCAGGTGACGACGCTGGGCAAGATGGTCCGCGCCGCCCGTGGCATGGACCCCTGGGCGCCCATCCACGTCGTCGTCGGCTCTGTCGTGGCTGACCAGTCCCGTGGCTCACTCGACTGGTTCGAGTCCAAACCCCTGTTCGGCTGGCGGGTGCTGGTGCCGCGCACCAAGGAGCAGGCGTCTCCGCTGGTCGACCGGCTACGCACCTGGGGTGCCAACGCCGACGAGGTGCCGACGATCTCCGTGGAGCCCCCGCGCACCCCGCAGCAGATGGACAAGGCCGTGCGCGGTCTGGTCGAGGGACGTTATGAGTGGGTCGCGTTCACCAGCGTGAACGCCGTGCGGGCCATCCGGGAGAAGTTCGACGAGTACGGCCTGGACGTGCGTGCCTTCTCCGGCCTGCGTGTCGCTGCGGTCGGCAGCACCACCGCCGCTGCCCTGCGCGGTTGGGGCATCCGTCCCGACCTGGTGCCCAAGCACGAGCAGTCGGCCGCCGGGCTGGCCGCCGAGTTCCCGGTTTTCGACGAACTGCTCGACCCGATCAACCGGGTCTTCCTGCCGCGTGCCGACATCGCCACCGACGTGCTGGTCTCCGGCCTGACCGATCTTGGCTGGGAGGTGGAGGACGTCACTGCCTATCGCACCGTTCGCGCCGCCCCGCCGCCAGCGCAGACGCGCGAGGCGATCAAGACTGGGCAGTTCGACGCGGTCGTGTTCACGTCCTCCTCGACGGTGCGCAACCTGGTCGGCATCGCTGGCAAGCCGCACAAATTGACCGTGATCGCGGCGATCGGCCCACAGACCGCGAAGACCTGTCAGGAGCATGGCCTACGGGTCGACGTGCTGGCCCCGGAGCCCTCCGCGTTGGAGCTGGTGGACGCGTTGGCCCAGTTCGCGCACCAGCGTCGCCTCGACATGCAGGAGCGCGGGGAGGTCGTCGTCCGTCCCTCGGAGAAGCGGCGCCGGCGCCGCGCCCAGCCGACGTCTGCCTGAGCCTCGGCAGGCTCGCGACCCGACGCCTCAGTCGTCGCCCAGGTTTCTGGGATGTGGCGGGCAGTCTCAAGGGGGCAGCTCACGTTCTCGTGGAGGCAATCGTGGAGCATGCGGTTGAAGTGGCGGCCGCTGCGGGCTCGTGGGAGCAAGGTGGGCGACGTTGCCGGCGTTCGGGCCTGGTGGTCCGCGATGCCCGCGAGGACACCGCAGATCCCCGAGCGGTTCGAGGGGGCAGAATGGGGCCCATGGATCGCCCCCGTCGTCTTCGTACCCTGCCCGTCATGCGCGACCTGGTCCGTGAGACCAGCGTCGAGGCTCGCCAACTGGTGCTGCCCGCCTTCGTGGCGGATGGGATCACCGAGCCCCGCCCCATCGCGTCCATGCCGGGCGTGGAACAGCAGACGCTGGACAACATCCGTCGAGTCGCCACCGACTGCGCGCAGGCGGGCCTGGGCGGCATCATGCTCTTCGGCGTCCCGGAACCCCACCACAAGGACGCGAACGGCTCGCAGGCCATCGCCGACGACGGCATCCTGAACCGCGCCATCGCGGCCGTCCGTTCCGAGGTCGGCGACGACCTGCTGGTGATGAGCGACGTCTGTCTGGACGAGTTCACCGACCACGGCCACTGCGGCATCCTCGACGACAAGGGCCGCGTGCTGAACGACCTGACCGTGATGATCTACGCGCAGATGGCCCGCATCCACGCCGAGTGCGGCGCCCATGTCGTCGCACCCTCGGGGATGATGGACGGCCAGGTTGCCGCGATCCGCGAGGATCTGGACGACGACGACTTCACCGACGTCGCGATCCTGGCCTACGGAGCGAAGTACGCCAGCGCCTTCTACGGGCCCTTCCGCGAGGCAGTCGGCTCATCGCTGCAGGGCGACCGCAAGACCTACCAGCAGGACCCGGGCAATGCCCGTGAGTCGATCCGCGAGGTGCTCGCCGACATCGAGCAGGGCGCCGACATGGTGATGGTGAAGCCCGCTTTGCCCTACCTGGACATCATCGCGAAGGTGCGCGAGGTGGTCGACGTGCCGCTGGCCACCTACCAGGTCTCCGGCGAGTACGCGATGGTCGAGGCCGCCGCCGCCAATGGCTGGATCGACCGTGACCGCATCATCGACGAGTCGTTGACCTCGATCCGTCGCGACGGTGCCGACATCGTCCTCACCTACTGGGCGCTGGAGTACGCCCAGCGGCACGCCCGGGGCTGAGCCCGACCGGATGTCGGGGCGGAGCGAGACCGGCCGTGGGCGCCGGTTCGGAATACCCAGCCAGCTGAACTAGACTCCGAGCCCATGAGCCCGCAGTCCGCCCCACAGTCGGAGGCCCTCTTCGCGAGGGCACAACGCGTCATTCCCGGCGGGGTGAACTCCCCGGTCCGCGCCTTCCGTGCCGTTGGCGGGACGCCGCGGTTCATCGCCTCGGCGAAGGGTGCCTTCGTCACCGACGAGGACGGCAACGAACTGGTCGATCTGGTGGGCTCCTGGGGTCCGATGATCCTGGGCCACGCGCACCCGCAGGTGCTGGCCGCGGTGACTGAGAAGACTGCCCTGGGTACTTCCTTCGGCGCCCCGACCCAGGCCGAGGTCGAACTGGCCGAACTGGTCGTCGAGCGCACCCCCGTCGACGAGGTGCGTCTGGTCAGCTCTGGCACCGAGGCGACGATGAGCGTGCTGCGGCTGGCTCGCGGGGCCACCGGACGTACCAAGATGCTCAAGTTCGCCGGCTGCTACCACGGCCACGTCGACTCGCTGTTGGTCGCGGCAGGGTCCGGTGTCGCGACGCTGGGCGACGCTGCCTCCCGCGCCGTTGCCGCGTCCCCGGGTGTCACCCCGGCGACCGCGGCTGACACCCTGGTTGCTCCCTACAACGACCGCGCCGCTGTCGAGGCCCTGTTCGCCGAGCACGGCGCCGACATCGCCTGCGTGATCACCGAAGCGGCCCCCGGCAACATGGGTGTCATCGAGCCCTCGATCGTGGACGGGGAACACTTCAACGCCTTCCTGCGACGGGTCGCCCACGAGCACGGCGCGCTGTTCGTCTCGGACGAGGTGATGACCGGTTTCCGCGTTGCGCTGGGCGGCGCGCAGGCTCACTACAATGTCCGTCCCGATCTTACCTGCCTGGGTAAAATCATCGGTGGCGGTATGCCGGTGGGCGCATTCGGTGGCCGTCGCGAAGTGATGGCGGCGCTGGCCCCGACCGGTCCGGTTTATCAGGCGGGTACACTCTCCGGTAACCCGATCGCGATGGCGGCGGGCTACGCCTGTCTGACTCAGCTTGCACAGCCGGGCACCCATGAGAAACTGGATGCGCTGACCCGTCAGCTGGCTGAAGGTCTGCGTGACGCGGCGAAAGAGCAGAATATCCCGCTGGTGGTGAACCACGTTGGCGGCATGTTCGGCTTTTTCTTCACCGACGCTGACAGCGTGACCTGTTACGCGGACGTGACCCGTTGCGATGTGGAGCGCTTTAAAACCTTCTTCCACCTGATGCTGGAGGAAGGCGTTTACTTTGCTCCATCGGCTTATGAAGCGGGCTTTATGTCGCTGGCACACAGTGAAGTGGATATTCAGCACACCATCGATGCCGCGCGTCGTTGTTTCGCGAAGCTCTGATTTCGGCAGCGTTAATGACAAAGACCGGCCTCTGCCGGTCTTTTGTTAATAACGTCTGTCCGGGTTAGCGATAAGATCGAGCCTGCCCAGAAAACAGGGTCAGATCGGAAAGTCGCTTAAGCCAATCCCTGGCCGCTCGGCCCGCGCCGTCCCTGGCGCGGGACGCTTTCCTCCTCTGACCCTGTTCTCTGCGCGTCAGGCTAATCGATGACTGCCAGAATCACCTTGTTCTGGATGTGCGCGCCGGTCTTATTAAACTGAACGCCGCAACAGCCAGATAAAGTAAGGCGCGCCTAAAAACGTCGCCATCAGCCCGGCTGGGATCTGATCCGGAAAGGCCAGCATCCGCCCGCACCAGTCCGCCAGCACCATTAACCCCGCTCCCAGCAATCCTGACAGCACCATCTGCGGCAGAGCCCGCCGGAAGCCCAGCATCCGCGCCATATGCGGAGCCATCAGCCCGACAAAGCTCAGCGGACCGATAGTCAGCGTCGCGCTGGCGGTCAGCGCGGCCGCCAGCAGCAGCAGACTCAGCCGCACCGGTGTTAATGCGATGCCGGCCGAGCGCGCGGTGACACTGCCGAGCGGCAGCAGGGTCAGCCAGCGACTGGCGAGCGGTGCCAGCGCGACCAGCACCAGCGCGCAGAGCGCGCTCTGCATCGCCTGACGGCCGCTGATGTTATAGGTCGAGCCGGAGATCCAGCTCAGCAGGTCGCCCATGCGCGGATCGCCACTGGCCAGCAGCAGCATCAGCAGCGTGACAAAGGCGCTGTTCAGCGCCATACCCGCCAGCAGCATCCGCTCCGGCGAGAATCCCCCCCGGCTGGCGACCAGCATAATCACCAGCAGCGTCAGCGCNNACCGGCAGGCAGCAGCCACGCCAGTGCATCTCCCGGCACGAGAAACATCATGACGACCACACCACAGGCGGCACCGGAACTGATGCCCAGCACTTCCGGGCTGGCCATCGGATTGCCGGTCAGCCGCTGGATCAGGCTGCCCGCCACGCCCAGCATCAGGCCGGTCACCAGCGCAGCCAGCACCCGCGGCGCACGCCACAGCAGCAGTGAATGCAGCATCTCACCTGCTGACCAGCTCCAGCCCTGCGCATCCCGTCCCCCGGCCAGGCCGACCCAGGCCAGCAGGGCCAGCACGGCGATGCCGATCAGCGCCCAGCGCAGCAGGTTCTGCCGCTCGGCGGGCACGTTGTCACCCTGATTCAGGGCGGGCGGCACGGAGCCGGTTCGCAGACGCGGCAGCAGCCACAGCAGGATGGGCACGCCCAGCAGCGCGGTGGCTGTACCGGTCGGAATATCACGCCAGTGCGTGCTGAGCCACAGCACGCCGCTGTCCGCCAGCCAGAGCAGCAGCGCGCCCGTCAGGGGAGCCAGGATCATCCGGGTGATTAGCCGTCGTCCCCCCAGCAGCTTCGCCAGCAGAGGAGCGAACAGCCCGATAAAACCGATCACCCCGGCCACATTCACCAGCTGGGCGCTGAGCAGGATGGCCAGCGCAAGGCCGCCAATGCGCGCCACCGAGAGCGCGAGGCCCAGATTCTTCGCCACACTATCATCCAGCCCCATCAGCGTCAGCGGACGCAGCAGCGCCAGGGCCA
>DGKN01000129.1:0-749 GCA_002387005.1 Propionibacteriaceae bacterium UBA4569 | reverse complement strand
GCGGCAAACTGCTGGGTCAGCGCGCCGCCGGGCAGATGCCAGAGCGTCGCCACGGTGATCCCAAGCTGCGCCCCGGACGAGACGCCCAGCGTGGTCGGCTCCGCCAGCGGATTGCGCAGGATCTGCTGAAACAGCAGACCGGCCAGCCCCAGTCCGGCACCGACCAGCAGCGCCAGTACGGTGCGCGGCAGCAGGCTGTAGTGAAACACCATCTGCGACAGGTTATCGGCAGCCGGTGACCAGAGCGCCTGCGCCCAGTCGGCGGGCGGCAGGGCCTGTTGCAGATTGACCAGCGTCAGGCTGAGCGCCAGCAGAAACAGCAGGCTAAGCAGCAGGAGAGGAAACAGGGCATGGCGCATCATTGCGTCTCCAGCGCGCGTTCCAGCACGCGAACAAAGTGCAGCGCGGAGAGCGTCGCACCGTAATACCAGACCGCCGGAACGCGCTGAAAACGTCCGGCGCGCACAAACGGCAGCGACTGCCACAGCGGACTGCGCATCAGCTGTGCCATATCGGCATCGTTGTCGTGATCGAAGCAGATTGCCTGCACATCCCCGGCCTGCGCCAGTTGTTCGATACCAACCACCGCGCTGCCCCAGAAGTTGGTTTCGCCCTGCCAGCCATTTTTCAGGCCCAGCAGCGTCATCACTTCCAGAAACAGACTGTTTTTGCCGAAGGTGATGGCATGACGACTGTCGAGCAGCGAAATCAGCAGGAGGGTGCGTCCGGCATAGGGTGCCAGACGCTGA
>DGKN01000210.1 GCA_002387005.1 Propionibacteriaceae bacterium UBA4569 | reverse complement strand
GGGTTAGCGGCAGGAATGTGTGTATGGCTGGCGGCGTGTCAGGGTCGCGATCGGCCGGCCCAGCCCTTTTGGATGCCGTTGCCGTCTTCCCAGGAGAAGCTGGTGCCGGGTTGCGGACCGAGGGGCTCCTCGATGGTGCGGCGGGGTCTGGGGCGCGGGTTCCAGTGCTGTTGTTTGGCGAGCTGCCAGGGGTCGTGGGGGTGCTCGGTGAGGCTGTTGAGCAGCCAGTCGACGGCGCGCCGGGCATGCGCTTCGGGCAGGCCGCGATGAACGCGCAGGAGTTCCTTGAGGGCTTTGTTCGGGCCGCCTTCCAGCGGTGAGGTTGTGCGGGCCCGGGGTTCGTCGAAGGTCAGCCAGGTGAACAGCTGGTGGTGTCGGATCAGGCCTCGGAACAAGGCCCGGCAGCGGCGCAGCTCGCGGTGGGTGAACCACCACTGGGCGATCTGTCCGACCCCGGTGGGGCGTTCCTTGTGGGTGCCGGCGTAGGTGCGGTGCTTGAGGAAGGTGTCCCACTCGGCTTCCCAGGCCACGTACTGACGGGTCCACTCGGTTGCCTCGTCCAGGTTCGAGACGCGCATCAGGGCCGTGGTGAGGGCGCGGAGTTGCTTGCCAGCCTCCAGTCGAGGATTCATCGTCAGGTGGCGGGTGACGGTGCGGAAGATGTGGAAGTAGCAGCGTTGCACCTTCGTGTCGGGCCAGCACTCGGCCAGGGCCGCGGCGGCTCCCCGGCCCCCGTCGACGACCACCATGTCGGGCGCCGGCAGGCGGTCCAGCAGGGCCCGGTAGGCGGGTTTCGACTCCTGGTTGCACCATTGCCAGCCCCGTACATGCTCCCCGGTGGACGCGATGATCACGCACCAGTCCTGGAAGTAGGTGCCGTCGAGCATGAGCACTTGGTCCACCTCACCGGTGGACACAGGTTGTGGCACCCGAATGTTCCAACACCAACTGGTCGCGGCGCGGAACGAGCGACCGCTGCCGCCCATGGCAGCCTGCGGGGCAGGGCCGAGCAGCCAGTCGTGGAAAGCGGCCAGCTGGGCCCGACGGGTCACGTCCTCCCGGTTCTGGACGCTCGAGGCGCCGCAGGTCTTGCATCGCCACCGGGTCCGGCCCGCTGAGGTCGTGCCGTTCTTCACCTGCTTCGCGCCGCATACACCACACCGGGGATGATTCCTCGCAACCTGCACCGAACATGCTCCCAGAGCATGTTCACGCCATCATCGCCCCTAGCCGCTACGCATGAAAACGACCATCCTGTACACACATTCCCGCCGTTAACCCTTGCCAGACAGGCGATGTCGGCGCCCGTGCCCAAGTGATGCAGGTACCGATTCGTGGTACTCGGGAAAACACCACCATCACGGCGGGAATGTGCAGGTCCTCACCGGCAGTTCCGGCTTTCCGATCTGGACCTCGCTGGTGTCCCCGGGCTCCACCCATGACATCACCGCCGCCCGACAGCATGTCCTGCCAGCCCTCTACCCAGCCGCGGCCCACGGGTTGAAGACGCTCACCGACAAGGGCTACCGAGGCGCCGGGATCGGCATCTGTCATCCGGTCAAGGGCCACGGCCCGGCGCCCGACACCGTCGCCCGCAACCGGCTCATTGCCCAACTCCGGGCACCAGCCGAACGAGCCAACGCCATCCTTAAACACTTCAAGGCCCTCCAGAAGATCACCCTCGACCCCTGGAGAATCACCCAGATCGTCCGCTCAGCCCTCGTGATCGCTACTCACATGCGAGGAGCTCGGTGAGAAAAACTCAGTGGCATCGATTCCCTCAAGCGGACTCTCCGCCGAGTCACGAAACCTCTTGCCATGGGCCGCCACTTGACCCATGATGATGCGTAACCGAACGAAACAAGGGGATTCAGATGAATAAAAGCGCGAAGACGGCGGTTGCTACCTTGCCTGCTGGCAGCTACATCTCTTTCAATGATGCAGCCAGCGACTGCATCTGCGGAGAGGACTGTAACTAAGGCCGAGTCATCATCCCCAGAGAGAATTTTCGTCACGCGAGTCGGCAGTGAGTCGTGGACGACAGCATATAAGCGAGCTAGGCAGTCGCACGATCCGCAGAAGGGTATGGTTCGCGCGGCCGCGAGCATCAGTGACGCGAATACATGGCCTGTCAGGGGCAACAAATCTTCTGACAAGTCCTACTGGCAAAATCTGACCTTGCAAGTTGACGGTGCGTACTGTACGGCGAGTAGCTGTCCTTCGAAGGTTACGGACCGGCTGATCGTCAAGGTGACGGTGAACCCCGGCACGCAAGCGTCGCGTGTGGATTTCAACGTACAGTACCCGCTCAGGGGTGGTGGTTTCAAGAGTCGGGTCTACTACATCCAAGCAATCTGTAATGGCAGCATGTGTGGCAGTACTGTCACGAATAGAAACCAAGCCCTCGGTGGCTTTTCCCAGACAATTTCTGGCTATGGTGATCGCGCGGGAAAACGGCTCACCATCGGTGTTGCACTTTCCCAAACAACCGTTGCGAACACTGTGCAGGATATGGGGAAGACTGCTGATTGCCTGGGCAGGACCGGATCGGATCGCCGCTGCTGCTACATCTACAATTGATGAGGTGGATGAAGAATGACAATTTATAATACGATGCCTAGTGTCGATGGCATGGTTGACAAATGGCAACCGGAGGGTTTTCGAGTTTGGGTCTGGCGCGGTGGATGGGATGGGCAAGAACTCATTGTCGAAGTGGGTCTGGAGATTTCTCCTACCGCGTCCTTGGTGGACGATGTCAAGGGCGTGATCAATGAGTTGGAATGCCCTGTCGAGATCACTGCAACTTGGCCCGATGGGTCCAGCGAACGCGCGCGTATCGGGAATGGCGAGATGGATGCGCCCGGCGGTCCGCAAAATGTGCCTTTCAGGCTCACTAACCACATGGTCATCAACTGTGGAGAGCGTGGTGTTCCCCATGAGGTGGCAGTTAGCCTCGTGGGTAGGCCCCTCTGGGTGAACCGGCTTGGGCCGAGCTCATGACTCAAGTCGGATTCGTGGCTGTGCAGGCCGCTCAAGTCGGTGAGAATTTTCTCTACTGACTCAAGGCGCCTTCGGCGCACGTGACCGGCGGCAGCGGGGCCCCGCGAAAGGGCCCCGGGCTCCGGTCGCTTCGCTCCCTGTGCGCACCCCGTCTTACCCCACCACCGCGGCCCCGAGCATGGCGAAGGGCGCTCGGGCCGCTGGAAGCCCGGGCGCCCTCGTTCATTGTTGGTGCCGCTATGTGGTTCCGCGTGGTCCTGCACTGCAGGGCTGGGCCGCCATATTGCTCAGGTCGTCAGTTTCAGAGCTGGCATCTTCGCCCGTCGGGCGGCGATCTTGACTGCTTCTTGGATCGCACTCAAGACTCCTGCGCGGGGATTGTCAGCAGCTCTCAGGTGCGGCAGAAGCTCGACCCACACCCAGAGGTCTCGCCCGTCCATGGAACTCGACGACCGGGACGAACAGGACGAGTTCACAGCGTGGATGTACAGCGTCGCGAGCCCGGAGTCCTGCCACCACAGCTCCAGCCCGGGCAACTGCTCGGCCCCGACCGCCCACCAAGCGGCCTTCTCGGCGTCCGTCACCAGGTGAGGCTCCCCGCTGATGCCGCCGAACTCCACGCGTGCCGGCAGAGTGGCGTCCTTGGTGGAGAAGTGCTTGACCGCGACATCTGGGAGCCGCGGCGCTGCCGCCAGAGCCTCGCCCGCCAGTGGTTCGACCGGCAGCAAGCCATCGATCTCGGCAGATACCTCTTTGGCGTCCAGGCACAGCCATCCGCGATCCACGAGAACCGCGGTTGTCGCAGAACTTGAGGTGACCCAGGTAGGGGGTTGGAGCTGCCTGTCGGCGATGGGCATCATCGCGTGCACCGTGGCTCCACGCCCCTCCGCCTCGTCCGCGCCCCGGCGTGTGATTTCGACCCACGCCTCGGGTGCATGATCGGCGCGCAGCTGTACGACAGCTCGTGCGCGATGTCGGCGGTCCGGCGACGCCTTCCAAGTGCTGTTGACCCGCTGAGCCGGGCCGCGCGCCAGGAGTTCATCGGCAATCTGGTTCCAGGCCGCAGGGCTCTCGCCGGCCAGGGCAGCGAACCCTTCGCATGCACGACGCATGACCGTGAACGCCAGCCACCACTGCCGGACGGGCGGCAGCTCGGCGATGCTGGAAGGCACCGTGACGACCCCAGCGTCGCCGCCCTCTTGCAGGTCGTCGAACAACAACAACTCCACGATCGAATCCTGGTTGCGGGTTGTCTCGACGCGAACATGCACCACGGACGCCCGAAGACGTACCTCATGCTCGGCCAGCAGCAGCCTTAGCTGGGCAGTCACGACGCCGCAGGCGAGAGAGAAGATGTCTTGCGGCCCCCGTCCCTCGGTGGGGATCAGCATGGCCTCTTTGACCCGAATACTCACCCGATCAGTATCCGGTGACGGCGGACGCGACGCTGACGACGCGCCAACCGAACCGTGGACCCGTAGGGGAGTGATCCCGCCACGATCCATGCCGACAGCTCCCGTCGTGGCAAAGTTCTCATCGGCATGGACCGCGCCGGTGCGAAAATCAAACAGCCCGGTCCTCGCGGGCCCCCGCCCTGAAGTCGACGGCATCCATGCAGCCCTCGGCGGGCGTGAAACCGCCTCCAAACGGGGCCGATTCACGGTAGGCAGGCCTTAGCAATAGAAGGTCAGGGGTTCGAATCCCCTATGCTCCACCAGCACAAACGCCGGTCCGCAAGGGCCGTCGTTCTTGATCAGCACCTAAACACGAATCCGTGGCTGCCACCGGCAATCGGGACGGGGTCGGTGACCTCGAAAGCGCCGAGAAATGAGCGCGATGATGCGGCCGGTCCAGATGACCATCTCAGCGAGGGCGAAGCTCAAAAAGAGCCACACGTGGGCTGACGGTGCGGGGTTCCTCTGAGTGGTCACGAAGCATGGGCCTCTTGCGGTGCTGGCGCGTGGCTGGGAGTCGAAGCAGATGCCTGGCGCAGGCGCAGGGCGCCGACGAATCCGAGCGCGAGGAACAGGGTTGCGATCAGGAGCGCCCAGCGGGTCGCATCGGCGAAACCGCTCGTGAGCGCGTCGATGGCTGTCGCGGTCTGATCGCCGAGACTGCTACTGCTTCCCTGCTGTCTGAGCTGCATGATCGTGGTGCCCGCTGACTGGCGTGTGGCGTCCGCAAGCGAGTCCGCCTCCGGTCCGGTGAGTCCCGCGCCCGAAAGGGCGGTGGGGAGGGTGATCGCGAGGGAGATCGAGAGCGCGGCCCCGGCGATTGCGGTGCCGAGGGCGGAGCCGATCTGCCGGACGGTGCTCTGCGTGGCTGCCCCCTGGCCGGAGACGTCGACCGGGATGTCCCGAAGGACGGTGCCGGTGAGCTGCGCGGAGGCGAGGCCGAGGCCGAGGCCGTAGACGACCAGAGGGATCGCGATGAGCCAGCCCGGGGTCGTAGGCCCGAGGGTGAGGGCGAGGACGAGGATTCCTGCGACCTCGAGGCCCAGCCCGATGAGCACGGTTCCGGGCGCGCCGAACCTCGCGGCGAGGTGCCGGGCTGAGGCGCCGGAGAGGAATGCGCCGACGGCCATTGCGGCGAGCACGAGGCCGGCGCCCATGACGTCGAGGCCGAGGGCGTTGATGAGTTAGAGCGGGAGCACGAAGATGATCGCGAACTCGCCGACAGCGACCATCGCGGCGGTGAGGTTGCCCCAGGAAAACGTGGCGAACGAGAACAGTGCGAGGTCGAGCAGCGCGGCGCGCTGCACCTTCTCTCGGTGTCGTTCCCAGATCACGAACAAGACCAGCGTGACCACGGCGATCCCGAAGGCGACGGGCACGGCCGAGACCGCTGCATCTTTCGGCCACACCCGTCCGAAGACGGTGAGGTCGTTCTTCGGGGTCCACCAGCCGAGGTCGGGGCCTTCGATGACGGCGAACACGAGTGCCCCGAATCCGATGGCGCTGAGCATTGCGCCGTCGACATCTACACCGGGGCGCTTCTTCTCACCCCGGGTCTCGGGCACGGTGAAGAGCGCGGCGATGAACACGAGGACGCCGAGTGGGAGGTTCACCAGGAAGATCCAGTGCCACGAGGCCCACTGGGTGAGCGCGCCACCGGCGAGCGGACCGACGGCAGCGGCCCCGGAGATCACGGCGCCCCATACCCCGAACGCCGCGGCACGGTATTTGCCTCGGAAAACGGCGTTCACGGTGGAGAGAGTCGAGGGCATGATGAACGCCGCCCCCACCGCCTGCACCGCACGCGCCCCGATCAGCACCCCCGCAGTGGACGCGGCGGCGGCGAGCAGACTGCCGGCGACGAACACGATGAGACCGGCGAGAAAGAGCCGCTTNNCCGCGTAGAGGCTGTTGACCCATTGCGCGTCGGTGAGGTCGAGGTGCAAGTCACTGATGATGACGGGCAGCGCGACACCGACGATCGTGCCGTCGAGCACGATCAGGCCGAGCCCGATGGACAGAACGGCAAGACCGCGCCACTCCCGCCGGGTCGGCGCGCCCTCCTGGGCGGTCGGTGCGGTGGTCATGCTCGGGCCGCCGCGCCGCCGCGCGAGGTCAGCCGATCGAAGAAGGGTGCACGCGCACGAGAAATTGCCATGCGATCAACCCCATCAGGAAGTTCCTCCAACGGCATCGCGAACAATGTCGAACTGAACCTCAACCATTCGGATGATGCCGAGGGCACCGTCCGACAACTTCGCACACAGCGCGCTAGGCCCAAACCCCGGAGCTGCCACGCCGCCAGGCCGCGACGAGATGTGTATCGACGATCCCGACTGCCTCCATCAACGCGAACATCGTCGTCGGTCCCACGAACACAAATCCCCGCCTCTTCAATGCCCTCGCGCACGCCACCGACTCCGGCGAACTCGATGGCACCTCGGCCGCCACGCTGGGCTCGGGCGTCCGATCGGGTCGGAAGCCCCACAGGAAGTCCGCCAGCCCGCCCTCATCACGCAGGGTCACGGTCGCCCGGGCATTGGTGATCGCAGCGTCCACCTTTCGTCTGTTCCGGACGATCCAGGTATCGGCCATCAACCGTTCGACGTCCGTCTCGTCGAAGCCCGCCACGACGTCGGGATCAAAGCCGGCGAAGGCTGCCCGGAAGGCTGGCCGCTTGCGCAGGATCGTCGCCCAGCTCAACCCTGACTGAAAGGCCTCGAGCGTCAACCGTTCGTACAACCCCTGCTCGTCGCGCACCGGCATGCCCCACTCGGTGTCGTAGTAGGCGCGCAGCAGGTCGTCCTTGCTGGCCCACCCCGGGCGGGCCAGCCCGTCGGCGCCAATGACCAGCCCCCCATTTCCCGCTCCTGCGGCGACGTCCTTGCTCATGGCCACCATCGAAGCAGTCGCCAGCGGTATCCAGGACTCCGCACGTCAGCGGGGTTCGGGTAACGGGGCCCTAGGAACGCACCTTCTTGCTGGGGTCGTACTTCTCGTAGGGGCGGTCTTGCCCGCCCTCGACCGTGTACATGCCCGGCTCGTCCAGGATCAGGTTGGAGCCGCCCGCGGCGTCCGACAAGTACCTCGGTGCGATGGCCCGCGCCAGGTGCCACAGCAGCACGACGGCGATGGTGCCGAAGGCGATGCCGCCCAGGGTGAAGTTCTGGCCGATGGTCAGCGACACGTCGCCAACGCCGATGATGATGCCCGCAGCCACCGGAACCAGGTTCACCGGGTTTCCGAAATCGACCTGGTTCTCCTTCCAGATCTTCGCCCCGAGCAGGCCGATCATGCCGTAGAGGACGACCGTGATGCCGCCCAGCACGCCACCGGGCGTCGCCGAGATGATCGCGCCGAACTTGGGGGAGAAGCCGAACCCGATCGCCACCAGTGCCGCCACGACATAGGCGGCGGTCGAGTAGACGCGCGTCGCCGCCATCACGCCGATGTTCTCCGCGTAGGTCGTCGTCGGGCCCGCCCCCACGGCCGTGGCGATCATGGACGTGAAGCCGTCCGCGGCGCCCGCCCGCCCCATCGACTCGTCCAGGTTGGCACCGGTCATCTCCGCCACCGCCTTGACGTGTCCGGTGTTCTCCGCGACCAGCGCGATGACGACGGGCAGCGCGACCAGGATCGACGCGAGCGCGAAGTGTGGCGCGTGGAAGCCGAGCACATTGTCACCGGCCCCGTAGGCCCAGTTCGCCAGGTCGGTCTTCGGTGGCAGGCCGAACCAGTCAGCGGTCCGGACGCCGGACCAGTCGACTCGGTAGTTCTGCGTCGACACACCATCCACGGTCTTGGTGATCGGGCCAGCCACGCGGTCCAGCAGCGCGCTGAACGCATAGCCGAACAGCAACGACAAGAAGATGGCGATGCGGCCCAGGAAACCGCGCAGGCCCACCGAGAGCAGCACGACGACGAGCATCACCAGCAGAGCGGTCCACTGGTCCTGCGGCCAGTAGGTCTTGGCGACCACAGGCGCGAGGTTGAAACCGATCAGCATCACCACGGCACCAGTGACCACGGGGGGCAGCACCCGGTGGATCACCCGCGCCCCCGCGAAGTGGATCACCAGGCCGATCACGAACAGCGCCGCACCGACGCACAGCAGCGCACCCGAGACATCGTCCGGGCGCCCGCCCTGGGCGTAGATCGCGGTCGCGACGCCCACGAAGGACGCGGACGAGCCGAGGTAGCTCGGCACCTTGTTGCGGGTCAACGCCAAGAAGATCAGCGTGGCGATACCGCTCATCATCACCGCGAGCTGGGGGTTGAGCCCCATCAGCAGCGGGAAGACGAAGGTGGCACCGAACATGGCCACCACGTGCTGGGCACCGAGCCCGATGGTCTTGCCCCACCCCAGACGTTCGTCCGGGGCGACGACCGCACCCGGTTCGAGATGGCCATTGCCGTGCAGCTTCCAGAGCATTCGCTCTCCCTTCCGGGGGTTGATCCTATGGTGCGGACGTCCGGGTGCTTGCACCCGGGCATGGCAGGGGGCCCCGNNGGTCACTTGACCCAGCCGACGTTCTCCCAGATCGACCACGGGGTGATCAGGCCGTAGGCGCCGAAGTTGGCCAGGCCCTTCTTCACGCCGTACTGCTGCGGGCGCTGGTACAGCGGCAGGATCTGCGGATCCTCCCAGACGATCTTCTCGGCATCGGTGACGGCCTGGTTGCGCTTGTCGTCGTCCATCTCGGTGGAGATGGTGTTGATCAGCTTGACGACCTCGGCGTTGTCCATCCCCGAGTAGTTCGAGGACGAGCTCGGGTTGAAGAACTGGTTGATGGCGCCGTAGGGGTAGGGGGTGCCCGCCCAGGTGAAGGCGATGACCTCGAAGGCGCGCTTGTCCAGGGTGGGGGTCATCTGGTCGGACGGGACCGGGGCCATGGTGACCTTGATGCCGAACTTGGCCATCTGGTCCTGGAACTGCTTGCCCTCGTTCTCCGAGACCTTCACGCCGGTCAGGGTCGTGAACTTGATGGCGACCTGCTTGCCATCCTTGGCCCAGATGCCCGTGGAGTCCTTGGCGTAGCCAGCGTCGGTCATCGTCTTCTCGGCGGCAGCCTGGTCGAACTTCAGGCCGGTCTCCTCGGCCATGTCCTTGTAGGGGGCCTGGTCTTGCATGAAGGAGTGGTTGTTGAGCGGGGTGACTTCGGGCAGGCCCATACCGGCCATGTCGGACTTGGCGATCTGCGCACGGTCGAGGTACTGGACGATCGCGCGACGGACGGCCTTGTCCTGCAGGGAGGCAGCCTTGGTGTTGAAGGTGAAGTGGCGCCACATCAGCGAGTTGGAGCGACGGATCTCGCCCTCGGTGTAGCTCTGCGCCTTCGCGTAGTTGTCGGCATTGACGCCGATGTCGAAGGCGTCGACCTGGCCGTTGAGGAAGGCCGCGGCGTTAGAGGTCGGGTCCTGCACGATGAAGGTGACGGTCTCGAGCTTGGGGGTCTCGCCCCACCAGTTCGGGTTGCGCTTCACGATGACCGACTTGCCCTTGTCGATCTTGTCGACGATGAAGGGGCCGGAGAACCAGCCAGCGTCCGAGGCCTTCTTCAGGTCGGCCCAGCCCTTGTTGAAGGTGTCGGCGTCCTTGACCGACTCGGCGCGCGCGGGGCCACCGGCGACCAGGCCACGCCACTGCGAGTAGGTGCTCTTGAAGGTGATGACGAAGGTGTTGGCGTCGCCGCCCTGCTCGACCTTTTCGATCTGGTCGTAGCCCTCGGTGGAGGCGACATTGAACTTCTTGTCGGCGTTGGCGCCAGCCTTGATGGTGTTCGTCCAGTCGGCGAGGGTGAAGGCTGCCCCGTCGTTCCACTTCGCCTTCGGGTTCATCTTGATGGTGACGACGGTCTTGCCGTCCTTCTCCTCACCGGTGATGTCCTCGCACCAGTTCTTGTCGATCTCGTACTCGCCGCTCTCGTTGGTGTTGATGAAGCGGGCGCTCATCGTGCCGCGGACGGTCGTGTAGTCGACCTCGTTGCCAGCGGCGTCCATCGAGTTCCAGGTCTCCGCGAAGGAGCTGATCGGGTAGGTGAAGTTGCCACCGTCAGAGATCTTGTCGCGGTCGACCGGGTTCATTGACGACTTCGGCAGCGTGGTGGTGCTGCCCGTGGCGCTGCCGGTGCCCGCCGAGTCGCTTCCACAGGCCGACAAACCGGTGACTGCAAGGGCCGCCAACAAGGGTGTGGCGAGAATGGTACGACGCTTCACTATTCCTCCAAGGGATCTGACCGATGTCGCGGGACCGCTGGGGGCTCGCGACGATGTCTTGACTCTAGAGGCGAAATATCCCAATCAGGGCATTCTTCGGTTACGACCTGTTAACAATGGCGTCCCCAGCCGATGGCGAGCAAATGACGGCTGCGCCCCACCCGGACAGGCATGAGGATGTGCAACGTCCCGTCCTCGTCGGCGCGCAGCAAACCTGGCGCGAAGGGACCCGTCCCCTCACATCACCTCGATGACGGCCGGATAGTGGCAGGCCACCTCGTGGTCGTCGACGCGCGTCGTGCGGCCCGACAAGGGCGGCATCATCTCGAGGCAGGGCTTGCGCTGCTCGTCGCTCAGCGCGGCGAACTTCGGGCACCGGGTGCGGAACTTGCAGCCTGTCGGGGGCTTGTCCGGCATCGGAAGGTCGCCGTTGAGCAGGATGCGCCGGCGGGCCCGCTCGGTGTTCGGGTCGGGAATCGGGATCGCCGACAGGAGCGCCTGCGTGTAGGGGTGCTGGGGGCGTTCGTAGACCTCGTGCACCTCGCCCACCTCGGCGATCTTGCCGAGGTACATGACGGCCACCCGGTCGCAGATGTGCCGGATGACTGCCAGGTCGTGGGCGACGAACAGGTAGCTCAGACCCAGCTTGACCTGTAGCTCCTCGAGCAGGTTGATCACACCCGCCTGGATCGACACGTCCAGCGCGGAGACGGGCTCGTCGAGCACGATCACCTTGGGCTCCAGGGCCAGGGCGCGGGCGATGCCGACGCGCTGGCGCTGGCCGCCGGAGAAGTGTTGTGGGAAGCGGCTTGCGTGGTCGGGCTGGAGACCCACCAGCTGCAGCAGCTCCATCACCCGGTCCTCGATCTTCTCCTTGCTCCAGCCGTGGACGCCCAGGGGCTCGGCGATGATGTCGAAGATCGTCATGCGCGGGTCGAGGGAGGCCATCGGGTCCTGGAAGACCACCTGCAGGTCACGGCGCATCGTCTTGCGGTCGTGCTTGCCCAGCTTGGAGGTGTCCTTGCCGAAGACCACGACCGTGCCGTCGGTGGGGGCGGCGAGATCCAGGATCTGGATCAGGGTTGTCGACTTGCCACAGCCCGACTCGCCCACCAGCCCGAGGGTCTCTCCCGCGCGCAGCTCGAGGTCGATGCCGTCGACGGCGTAGACAGTGCCCACGCGGCGGCGCAGCACCGCACCCTTCATCAGCGGGTAGTGCTTCTTCATGCCCTTCAGCTCGATGACGGCCGGACGTTCCTCGCGCGGCACCTCGGTGAGCACCGAGCGGTCGACGTCGGGGGTCTTGAAGATGTCCACGTAGCCGAGCTGTTCGTCGGCGATCCGCTGGCTCTCCACGCAGGCGGCGCGGTGGCCTGGTTCCACCTCGCGCAGCGGTGGCTCCTCGCCCATGCAGGCCTCGTGGGCCAGGGGGCAGCGGGGCGCGAAGGGGCAGCCGGGGGGGAGGTTGACCACCGAGGGTGGGTTGCCCTCGAGGGTCGCCAGCGGCTCCTTGTTGGACGCGTCCAGACGCGGCACCGAACCCAGCAGGCCGATGGTGTAGGGCATCCGCGGGCGGTAGAAGATCTCGTCCACCGTGCCCTGTTCGACCGGACGGCCGGCGTACATGACGGTGACCCGGTCACTCATGCCGGCGACCACACCCAGGTCGTGGGTGATCAGGATGACTGCGGCACCGGTCTCCTGCTGGGCCT
>DGKN01000070.1 GCA_002387005.1 Propionibacteriaceae bacterium UBA4569 | reverse complement strand
ATCAGCCAGGGCGACGTGCGGGCCACGTTCACCCTGGATGGTGCTGGTCGCCGGTTGGTGCAGGACGCCACCGTCGGCCCCGTGGTCGTGCCCGGTGCCGTGGCCGGGACCGTGGTGCGGCACTACACCGACGCGTCGGACAACCCAGCCTGGACCGTCGACACCCGTGAAGGTGTCGCAACGACCACCAGGTTCGGGTCGTTGACCGGTGACGGGCTCGGCATCACCTACACCACCACCAGCGGTGCCACCACCGCCGAGCTGGCTCTGGCCGGGCTGCGGGGGGACATCAACGCCACCATCACCCTGGAGGGCACCAACCCCGCCAGCGGGATCGACGCCTGGCAAGACTGGACCGAATACGGCCAACCCACCCAACCCGCCACCACCAACACCGGCGGGACGGCAGGAGCCGGCTACGGATGGCTCGGACAACACGAACGCGCCACCCTCGACGCCCTCGGCATCACCCTCATGGGCGCCCGCCTCTACAACCAAACCACTGGACTGTTCACATCTTTGGATCCCGAGTACCAAGGGGGCGACACTGCCTACGGGTACCCAAACGATCCCATCAACATGCGGGACATCGACGGGAACAAATGGTGGGGGAAGGTGAAGAGCTGGGGACGGTCAGTTGGTCGGTCCGTTTCTAGAGGATCTCTCAGTGCTTCTCGCTGGCTAACAGACTCAAAGTGGGGAAAGCGGATCAACACCGTGTGCTCGTTCGCGTGGGGTCCTGTGGGTTATGCGTGTACAGGCATATACATGGGCGCCTATGCTAGGCAGCGTCGCTGGAGGGAAGCAGGCAGCACATTTGCATGGGGTGTCCTGCCCGGACGTGTTGGCGGTCGTGTGATGGAGCGCGTCTACAGATATGGCGGCGGGCATTATGCGCGACGAGGTGGAAAGTACGCCGCTACCTGGAGACATCGTCGACGAGCAGGGTCGTACATTCCACGATCGGTCCGGTGGGGAATGAACGTCCATATCGGCATGTATACAGGCGCCGCCTACGTTTCGACTCATCGGTATTCTGCGTGGTGAGCCGGCAAACTATCGCGCGGCCAACGCGGTACTTCCGAGTGGCATCGCCCCTGTCGTTTGGAATGTATTCCTTGGTTGCGATACTGGCCGCGACAGACATGAGCGGGAAGTCGGCAGTCGCCGTCGCTTCCCTAGGGGTCTTCTTTGCTTGCACCGGCCTCCGATACCTGTCGCTCGGAGCTGTGAAGTTCGATGGGGTGACGAGGCAGATAGAGGTACCCCGACCCCTTGGAAAGGTATCGTTCGATGCGGATGACGTCATTGGCGTTGGACTGGGTAAGGGTGGGCTTCTATTTGGTGAGTGGAGCGGGGGCGCTACGTGCCTCTTCTTCTTGGTCAATTCTGATGGGCGCGCGCGGCGGTATGCCTACTTGCCCGCTGCAGCCTTCTCCAGATCTGAGGAACTGAATAGACAATTGTGGAACGTCTGTCGACTGCTGCAGGTTAAAGAAGTCCAGTGACACTCTTGACTACTTGGGCACGGTCAACTTGGACCTGAGTTGGACCTCTTGAGGTGATTTCGGTGTTCATGACTTCGCTGGCCCAAGAGTCCCAACTCTCCGATCTATGAGAGCCGGAAGATGGAGCATGTTAGCTGAAATTGCGGAACGTCACCGCCTTACGAAACTCCTGTTGTTCGCGGCATGGTCGCTGCTCGTTGCGTCATGCGCCCCCTCACGCCCCTACTCTCCCGGGTTCGTCGCCCTGAGGGGGTGGCGTTTGGATCGCTGGCTCCGTATGCCGTGAAGATGCCTTTAGGAGGATGGAAGTAAGATCGATTGACTCGGGCGGCACGCCGACGGATTCCATACTGGCGCAGTATGACTATCTGACGGGCGTGAATCCCGCAGAACTCCCAGGACGATCGACGGCCGGTGTCCGTGTCAAATTCGCCCCAGGCATTCAAGCAGGATTCTCCGTTGCAGGACGCTTGGTTACTGGCGTGGCCGAAAACGGCAGCGAAATTTGGGTTGAGGTACCGTCTCATATGGAGGACGGGCAGGCAGTGCTTGTAGAGGAGGTTGTCCAGTATGATTCCTTGGCGAAGCTAGACCTCGGCGAATATGGGTGTTCTTCTCGATGATCTAGGCCTCCCGGGGCCCCGGGCGAGGGCCTGACCGATTATTGGCGTTGGGCTGAGCAAGGGTGGCCTTCTATTTGGTGAGTGGAGCGGAGGTGCCACGTGCCTCTTCTTCTTGGTCAATTCTGATGGACGCGCGCGGCCGTACGCCTACTTCCCTGCCGCGACGACATTCCCGCGTCAGAACTCCCAGCGGACCCCGTGCACTCCGGGTTGCGGGTCAACCACCAGGGACGTGACCTGGTTGCCGTCCACCGGCAGCGGCTCGTCCACCAGCATATCCGTGTCATGGTTGGCGCGCAGTTGGCGCCTGGCCCGGGCGGGTGGACGCCCGGTGAACTCGACCTGGATCGACAGAATCTGCGCCTGGTCGGCCAACAGCCGCTCGAAGCAGCGGTCCAGCGGGTCGGAGGAGACCCAGTCGATCTCGAAGTCGAAACAGACCAGCTCCCCGGCCTGGACTGGCCGCGGGAAGACCCACTCGCCGACGGCCAGCCCCGCGTCCTGATCGATGAAGGAGTTGCCGATCTCGCAGCCGTCAGGGCCTGTGGACGAGGCGCGACGTGCGCGGCGGGCTGCTGGAAGATGTATGGCGTCGTCGTCACGTCGTCCCCGGTGCAGCGCATCAGCTGCCGCATCCGGGAGACGATCCGCTGGCCCTCGTCCTGCACCAGGTGCCGTTCGTGGACGACGATGCTGGTCAGCTGGGAGTCGGTGGACGAACCCCAACCCGCGAAGATCTGCTCGACCCGGTCGTAGGAGTCCAGCACCTGGCGCAACCGCCACGACCGGTCGGTGCGCGCAGGCAGCAGGGAGACGAGGTAGCCGGGGGGCAGCTCGAAGATCCGGTCGAGTTCGGCCAGCGCCGCCATCGACGCCATCCGGGTGGGCAGTGAGCGTCCGGTCTGCCAGTAGCTCAGGGTGGCGATCGACACGGGACAACCCGCCGCGACGAGCCGGGCGTGGACGCGGTCCAGGGTCAGGCCGCGCGCTTGCAGGGCATCGGAGAAGACGAGCGCGAAGGCCTCGCGCGCCAGCTGTTCCCGGCTGGTGTTCTCACGGGTCGCCATGGATGGACGAAGGTGACTTCGGGGCGGCGGCGTTCAGCCGCGGCGCTTGGCGACCTGTTGCTTCGCGGCGTCCAAGCCCTTGCCGGCGCTGGCGGCGACCCCCTTGCCGAGGGTGCGCAGCTGGCTGCCGCGGTGCTGCAGGCCCATCTTCGTGGTCGACTTGATGGCCTCCTTCACGACATCGCTGCCCATCTTGGAGTCACCGATCTCCCGCTCCACGAAGTCGATCGGAACCTCGACGATGGTGAAGCCCTTGCGGTAGGCATTCCAGGTCAGGTCGCGCTGGATCCCGTAGCCGTGCCGGTCGATGTTCTCGGAGACGAGCTGACGCAGCGCGTCCGCGCGGAAGGCGTTGAAGCCGCCGGTGACGTCCTTGATCGGCATGCCGAGCATCAGCTGGATGTAGACCGAGCCGCCGCGCGAGAGGAACTCGCGGTGCTTGGGCCAGTTCACGATCGAACCGCCTTTCACCCAGCGGGAGCCCTTGACCATGTCGGCGCCGTCGGCCAGCGCGTCCAGCAGTCGATGAAGCTGCTCGGGCTGGTGGGAGCCGTCCGCGTCGAACTCCACCAGGACGTCGTAGCCCTGGTCGAGACCCCACTTGAAGGAATCAAGGTAGGCGGCACCCAGCCCCTCCTTGCCCTTGCGGTGGTTGACGTGGATGTGGTCGTCCGCGGCGGCGAGCTCGTCGGCCTTGGCGCCGGTGCCGTCGGGGGAGTTGTCGTCCGCGATGAGGATGTGGGCCTGGGGGACCGCCTTGCGCAACCGCGACGTGATCGGGCCGATGTTCTCCAGCTCGTTGTAGGTCGGGATGATCACCAGGATCCGGCCGAGACCGGCGTAGGTGTCCGCGTTCTGTGTCACGTCGTCGTTCCTCTCACGTCAAGGACTCAAGGTTACTGGGGCCGCGTGTCGCGGCGATAGGCTGGTGGGCGATCCCACCCGACACGCACCATTCCCCTAGTCATCACAGTCCACCGTCTCAACAAGGAGCACATCGTGCCCGGCACCCAGCGCCACCTGACCCTTCGATTCCTGGCGGCGCCGATGGACGGCAACACCGAGGGACGTGTTGAGGGCGGCCTCGTGCTGGAGTGGATCGACAAGGCCGGATACGCCGCTGCGGTGGCGTGGAGTGGCCAGTACTGCTTCACCGCCTATGTCGGCAATGTCCGCTTCAGCCGCCCCGTGCTGGTCGGCGACATGGTCGAGGTGCAGGCGCGCATCGTCCACACCGGACGGACGTCGATGCACATCGTCTGCACCGTTTCCAGCGGGTCGCCGCGATCGGAGGAGCGGGCCGTCACGTGCCAGTGCCTGATGGTCTTCGTCGCGACGGACGAGAACGGGCACCCGAGCGAGGTGGCCGCCTTCGAGCCGACCGACGACTGGGAGCGCGAGCAGCAGCAGATCGCCGTGCGCCGGATCAACGGACGACGGGAGATCGAGGCCGACATGGCCGATCAGGTCTACACGGAGGCGACGGCCTCGCTGCGCCGGACGCTGCGGTTCCTGGCCAAGCCGACGGATGTGAACTGGGGCGGCAAGGTGCACGGCGGCTCCGTGATGCAGTGGATCGACGAGGCCGCGAACCTGGTCGCGGAGCAGTGGCACCAAGGTCCCGCCATCGCCGTCTTCGCTGGTGGCGTGCGGTTCTACCGTCCGATCCAGATCGGGCACCTGGTGGAGGTCGAGGCGCGCTTGATCCACACCGGCCACTCGTCCATGCACGTCTCGGTGCATGTCCGGTCCGGGGATCCCCGCAGCGGCGGCGAGATGCACACCACCACCCACTGCCTGATGGTGCTGGTGGCGCTGGACCCGACGGGCTCGCGCAAGGTCGCCGTCCGCTCATGGAACCCGACCCTGCCCGAGGACCTGGCACTGCAGTCCCACGCCAAGCGCCTGATCGACATTCGCGAGCAGATCGCCCGCACTGCCCCGCGAGAGGTTCCCCGCACCGCCGAGGGCTGAGGTCTCCGAGGGTGGAAGCCCCCGCTCAGCCCGGGATGCCCCGCCTGCGGTACCCAACGAGCCCGACGACGACCAGCGCCATTGCGAGCATCAACTCCACCAGGAAGGCCGTCCAGCCCATCGGGTCGCGCGGCAGGTGGGGCAGGTAACCCCACGGCTGCATCTTGGTCAGCCAGACCGGCAGGTCGAACAGGACGCTGAACCAGGTGGCGAACAGGGCCCAGCCGAGCAGCCCCCACACCAGCCCGGTGAGCCGTGGCGCCCAACCGATCAGCAGCATCGCGAACCCGAGCACCAGCCACAGCCCGGGCAACAGCCCCAAGGCGCTGCGGGTGTACGTCCCAACCAGCGACCAGTTACCGTCCCGCTGGGCCTGCGCAAAGGGCAGCAGGGCACCGGTCAACACGAACGCGACCGTCGGGAAGGCGAACGCGATCCCCAAGTGGCTTGCCGCGTAGCGCGTCCGTCCGATGGCGGTGGCCAGCATCTGTTCGGCGTGCCCGCGGACCTCCTCGGACTTGAGCCGGTTCAGCACGGTGGCCGCGAAGATCGCGGTGACGGTGCCGATGATGCCGAGCATCGCGACGTAGAAGGCGACGAAGAGGTCGTCACTGCCGCCCATCTTCTCGACCATCTCGCCGAGTTCGGGGTTGGCGGCGAAGGACTCCTCCATCTGGGACACGATCGAACCACAACCCAGGGCGCTGAAGGCGATCGCGACCACCCACCCGATCACGCCGCCGCGCTGCAACCGCCAAGCGAGCCCGAATGGTCCTGACAAGGAGCGTGATGCCGCGGCGGGTCCCGGACGGGGCTGGACCAGCCCGGCGCCGTGGTCGCGGGCGGACTCCAACCGGAAGGCCAACGCCACCAGCGCCACGAACAGCCCCAGCGGCAACAGGGCGACCCACCATCGCTCGTCCGAGAAGGGCCGGATCAGCATGCCCCACTCCATCGGGACCAGCCAACGCAGCCATCCCGGCACGGACTCCCCGCCGCCGTCGATCATCATCCGGACGACGAACATGCCGCCCCACAGGGCGCCGAGGGTCCAGTAGCGAGTAGTGCGGGCGCTCCCGAAGACCTGCGCAACCACCGCGCCGATGCCGGTGAAGACGAGGCCCTCGACGGTGAGCGCCAGCCCGGAGGCTACCGACCCGGTGGCCGGAAGACCGGACGCGACCAGCAGCGCTGCGGTGAGGATGCCGAGGATGGCCGAACCCAGCGCGCCGAGCAGGATGCCGGCGGCGAGCGGGGCATGTCGTCCGATCGCCCCGGAGCGGACCATCTCCAAGCGTCCTTCCTCCTCCTCGGCACGGGTGGCGCGGATGATCCCGAAGCCCGCCATCATTCCGGCGAACATCGAGCAGAAGCCGCCCACGCGCCAGAAGACGAAACCACCCTTGGTGTAGATGTCGAAGGCCGGGCCGAGCAGGGCCAGCATGGACGGGTTGTTGCGCAGTGGTTCGAGGGTGTCGCGGGGGTCGGTGCCGGCCGGGATGATCGTCTCGTACTGCGCCGCGGTCATCGGCATCAGAATGGCCAGGCCGATGATCCAGGACAGCCAGAACCATCGGTTGCGGCGCACCGCGAGCCGCAGCGAGCTGCCCAGCCCGGTCACGGTGCTGGTGCTCCTGTGTCCGGTGGACGACATCACTTCGTCCCCTCGTAGTGGGAGAGGAAGAGCTCTTCCAGCGATGGCGGGGTGGACGTCAGCGAGCGCACTCCGCAGCTGGTCAGCGCCGCCAGCAGTCCGTTCAGGTCATCGGCGTCGACGTGCGCGGACAGCGTGTTGCCGGTGATCGCCAGGTCGTGGACGCCGGGCAGGTGGTGCAGGTCCTCGGCGGGAAGACGGTCGAGATCGGCGGTGATGTCCAGTCGGTGGAGGTGGCGCAGGTCGCTCAGCGTCCCGGTCTCGATGATGCGTCCGGCGCGGATCAGGCTGACGTGGTCACACAGCTTCTCAACCTCCGACAGGATGTGTGAGCTGAGCAGCACGGTGCGTCCGCGGGCCTTGTCGGCGAGGATCTCGTCGGTGAAGATCCGCTCCATCAGGGGGTCCAGGCCGCTGGTGGGTTCGTCCAGCAACAACAGTTCGACGTCGGACGCGAGCGCGGCGACCAGGGCGACCTTCTGCCGGTTGCCCTTGGAGTAGGTGCGGCCCTTCTTGCGCGGGTCGAGGTCGAACTTGTCGATCAGTTCGGCGCGGCGGGTGGGGTTGAGGCCACCGCGGGAGCGTCCGAGCACGTCGATCGCCTCGCCGCCGGTCAGGTTCGGCCACAGGTTCACGTCGCCGGGAACATAGGCCAACCTGCGGTGCAGGCTGGGCGCGTCGGCCCAGGGGTCGCCACCGAGCAGGGACGCGGTGCCGGAGTCGGCCCGCAACAGGCCCAGCAACACCCGGATGGCGGTGGACTTGCCCGAGCCATTGGGCCCGAGGAAGCCGTGCACCTGACCGGTGGCGACCTGCATCGTCAACCCGTCCAGCGCGCGGGTGGGTCCGAAAGTCTTGACGAGGCCATGGACCTCGATCGCGTTCTGGGTCATTTCCGTTCTTCCTGCGTGATGGTGCTGGTGGTGGTTTGCTCATCGGCCTGCCCGAGTGAGGCCAGCAGGGCGTCGCGGTACTCGGCGGTGAAGACGCCGTGGGTGAGCAGATCGGTGGTGGCGGCGCTGTAGCGGTGGACGACCTGGTGGTCTGTCAGCGCGGTGCCGCCGAGGTGGCGGCTGAACTGGGAACCGAGCAGCATCACTCCACAGGAGGAGGCGACCAGATAGGCGACCGCGGCCTCCCGGTCGTCGGGTAGGCGCATGACGCCCGCCTCGACGGCCTGGTCGACCATCTCGGTGGAGGTCTCCATCAGGCGGTCGAAGATCCGGTCGGCGGTGGGGCCGCCGGCGCGAAGGCCCGAGACGAGGTAGGCCATCAGCGTCCGGTACTCGGGGTGCTGCTCGATGTAGGTGTCCATGGTGGGCATCGAGCCAAGGGAGAGGAAGGCGGTCTCCTGCGAGAGGGCCTCCATCGCCCAGTTGTCGCAGGCCTCGCGCAGCTTGTCCTTGGACCCGAAGTGGTGCATCACGAGTGGCGCCGAAACCCCTGCCCGCTCGGCGATCTGACGGATCGTTGTGTGCGGGAAGCCCTGCTCGCCGAAGAGCTCGACGGCAGCGGCACGGATGCGGGCCTCGGTGGTCAGGTCGGCGGGGTTTGAACGCACGTTCAATAGTCTGAACGTGCGTTCAGCCGATGTCAAGGGTGGCGGAGATGACGCCCAGGGGCACCTGAGATGGTGGGAAGACAGGGGGGTCTGGGCGTCTCAGCGGATCGGCGGGCGGGAAGGGGCGCGTCCGGGCCCGGCGCTCACAGGCCGGGGGGCTCGGTGACTGGTTCGGGGTCGGGAACGTCGGCACGGGCGAACAGACGGTTTCCCACCCCAAGGGCCAACAGCACGCCGGCGACGGTGATGGCGGCGCCCAGAATGCCCATTGGGGTGGGGACCTCGCCGTTGTAGAACCAGGCGGTGATCGCTCCAACCACCGGGACGAACATCGACCAGGGCGAGACGGTGGCCGCCGAATGCCTGCTCAGCAGCAGGTTCCACAGGCCGTAGCCGACCATGGAGGCGCCATAGGTCACGAAGGCCACGCCCAGCGCCGAGCGCAGGCTCAGGTGCGCCAAGCCGTGGAATCCGGCCATCGGGCCCTCCAGCACCATCGAGCCGAGCAGCAACGGGATCGGTGGCACCAGCGCCGACCAGATCACCAGGGAGAACCCGCTGCGGGGTGGGTGGCGCCGGGTGACGATATTGCCGGCGGCCCACCCGAGCGCGGCCAGCACCGCCAGCGCGAAGGGCAGCACGGGTGCGTGCGCGAGGTACTGCCAGCCGACCACGCCCATCCCGAGGATCCCGACCAGGATGCCGAAGACCTGCACCGTCGTAGGGTGCTCTCCGAGTATGAAAGCGGCCAGCGCCACCGTGAACAGGCTCTGCACCTGCAGCACCAGGGAGGCGAGACCGGCGGGCAGTCCGAGGTTCATGGCCGTGTACAGCAACCCGAACTGCACGGCTCCCATGCACAGCCCGGACGCGACGACGGGCTTCCACCCGACGGCCGGGGGCTTGACGAAGAAGACCGCGGGCAGGGCGACGAGCGTGAACCGGACCGCCGCCATGAACAGCGGCGGCAGCGACTCCATCGCAAGATTGGCGCAGACGAAGTTCACGCCCCAGATGCAGATGACCAACGCGGCCAGGCCGACGTCCTTGCGTGGCATGGGCCTCCTCATCCTGGTGTCTCCGCGGGAGGGAGCCCGCGCCGACCACCATCGCAGAAGTCGACGGCAGGGCGACATGCGTCCCATGGCGTTGCCGACATCAGCACACCGTGGCAACCGCCCACCAATGGCACCGAGGCCGAGCACCTGGCCGGGGCGCCCAAGCCCAGGCATCCCGCGTGGGCAGAGCGAAACTCAGGCGGCGGGAACCGAACGCTGCTCGGTTTCGCTGCTGTCAGCTTCCTGCGCGGCCAACGGGCACGTCGCCAGCACCGGCAGGCCAGCTGAGGAGGCCGTGAGATTGGTCGACGGTTTGGGATGACGGACCAGCACCCGCACAGGTCGCACCAGCAAGAACCAGCACAGCCCGGCTCCCCAGATCGCCAGCGCACTCGCCACGGCGAACCACACGGCTCGTGCATCCTCGCCGCCAAGCAGCGCGGCCACCGAGGACGACGTCGTCCAGCAGGCAGTCAGGGCGCAGCACAGCACCCCAAGTCCGCCCGGGACGGTGTGTGCCATTGGAACGCCTTTCAGCTGGTGAGGGAGTACCAACAGGCTAGGTGCCACCAGCGCGCCCACCCGTGCGAACAGGGGCAGCCAACAGCCGTCCTTCAGGCTCATCTAGTATTGCAAACTTAGGCGCGGCTAGGCATTATGTCCCAGGCATCGGCCGCAAAGGCCACGGGTGCAGGGATCCAGCCCCACCGCGCGAACACCCCCCTCTGGCGCTAGGAAAGCGGGCATCCTCGCTCCTATTCTGTGCTGGTGGCCGCTCCGCTCACTCTCGTCTACTACGCCCACCACCATGGCAGCGGGCACCTGCGCCATGCCCGCCGGCTGGCGTCGCTCGGAGTGGCGCAGGTGGTCGTCGTCGGTGGCCGGGGCGCGGACGTCGAGCTGCCGCCGGACGTCGTCCCGGGTGACGATCACGTGCAACCGTCGAGTTCTCCCTTCCACTGGACCCCCACCACGGCTCAGGTCAGGCGTAGGTTCAGTGCGCTGCACCAAGTGCTGGACGACGTCGACCCCGACCTGGTGATGGTTGACGTGTCGGTGGAGGCGGCCACCTTCTGCCACCTCGCCGGGTACCCCGTCCTGCACCGCCGGATGCCGGGCGATCGCACCGACCCACCGCACGAGCTGGCGTATTCGCTGTCGGAGCGGTTGTTCGCGTACTACCCGCGCGAGCTCGAGCAACCGGAGTTCGCGTGGGCCAACAAGACCCGATGGCTGGGCATGCCGGACGACCACCCGCACCTGCCCGACGTGGCGCCGGAACCCGGCGTGGTGACCGTCGTCTCCGGGGCCGGCGGACGAGGGGTTGACCTCGCCCACCTGATGCGCGCCGCCCGACAGACCCCGCACCGGCAGTGGCACGTCCTGGGGCCAACGGGGGACATCCCCGCCCTGGCCGGGGTCGACAACCTGCACCTGCACGGCTGGGTGCCCAACCCGCTCGAGTGGTTGCAACGGGCCGAGGTGGTGGTCTGCGGGGCTGGCCACAACACGATCGCCGCCGCCGCGGCCGCCCGTCGGCCCGTCGTCCTCGCGCCGGAGATGCGTCCCCACGACGAACAACTCGTGTTCGCCCGCCAGCTGCACGAGCGCTTGGGCGTCCCGCTGGTGGAGAGCTGGGACGACGCCGACTGGCCGGGTCTGCTGGCCAGCAACCTCGACGGACGCGTGCTCCCCGATGCCCTGCTGGTGTCCCGGAAGGTCTTCGGACGCCGGGTGCGCGAGCTGTTGGAGGAGGTGGCCAGCCCGCGGCAGCCCCTAGAAACGGGCATCGGGAACCAGCGAGTCGGCCAGCTCTTGGGCGGTGGGCTCGCGCAGCAGCTCAAGGTAGTCGTCGCCCCAGGCGACCAGCCCGCGTGAGGCCAGCGCCGCCAGCCAGCCCTCCATCGGCCAGGTGCCCCAGCGCTCACGGAATCGGCGGGCGTTGATGACGATGCTGGATGTGTGTTGCAGCGGTGGCCGGTGCACGGCGTGGGCCTGGTGGAAGACCGGCGCGGATGACAGCCACAGCTCCAGGCCCGCGCGTCGGCAGGCGAACGCGAAGTCGGTGTCTTCCCCGCCATAGCCGCTGTAACCCTCGTCGAATCCGCCCACGGACGCGAAATCGTCCGCCCGCATCGCGAAGCCGAGCGACCAGAACATGTGCCAGGCATCGGTTCGGCCCACCGGCAACCCGGCCCGGGAGTGGTGGGGCAAGGCGACCGACTCGGGGCTCGTGTTCGGCGTCCAGCTCGGGGGCAGGTAGCGCGGCTCGGCCATCACCACCCGCCCCGGTTGGCATTCGGCAGCGAGCCGGGCGATCGTCCCCGACCCGGGGAGGCAGTCGACGTCCAGGAAGATCAGCACCTCGCCGCGACCGGCGCGGGCGGCGTGGTTGCGGGCCTGCGCCAAAGCCAACCCGTCGGCGGTCAGGTGTTCGACCCGGACGCGGGGCGGTGCAGCAGCCCAGGGGACGTTGGGCTGGTTGATGAATGTGACCACCGCCTCGTCCCAGCCGCGAACCCGCTGCAGGGCGCGTTGCTGGTTGAGCAGGTGGTCGTCGCGTCGATGGGTGATGACAAGCACCGAAACCGAAGTCATCGTCCCCTCCCTAGGGGCGGTATTGGGGTGGGCTTGCGGGGTGGTGGGGTAGTTGGCAGGCAATTCGCTGCCATGCTGCGCACGTGAGGATTGCCGTACTGGGACACATGCATCACCCGATCGCGGAGCCATACCGTGGCGGGCTCGAGGCCCACACGGCGATCGTGTGCGCGCAGCTCGCGTCCCGCGGTCATGACGTCACGCTCTACTGCAAGCAGGGCAGCACGGTCATGCACCCTCGGGTGCGGGTGGCGGAGATGATGCCTGCATCCTTCGTCTGGAGCCCGGGCAGTTCGCAGGGGGACGACCAAAGGCTCGACCAGGCGACGCTGCGCTCGTGCGAGCAGGCCGCGGGTCACGACGTGGTGTTGAACAACAGCCTGTCCCCGGTGCCGTACTGGGCGCTCCCGGACGCTGCGATGCTGACCGTCCTGCACACGCCGGCGACGCTGGAGCGTGTCCGTCGGGTGGTGCAGGTGTCCGGTTGGCGGCCCGGAGCCCGGCACCGTTGGGTCAGCGTCTCCGAGTTCAACGCGGCAGGTTGGCGTGAGTGGCTCGACCCGGTGCCGGTGGGCGTCGTGCACAACGGCATCGACCTGTCCCGGTGGACGGCCACCGCGACGGGCTCGCCGGCGGCGGTGTGGGCCGCGCGCATCACGCCCGAGAAGGGTTTGCACGTCGCCATCGACGCGGCGCGCGCGGCTGGGATGGGCCTGCGGATCGCTGGCCCGATCAGCGACCAGGGATACTTCGACGAACAGATCGCGCCCCGGTTGGCGATCGGCGGGGCGGNNCGCGCATCGAGTACGTCCACCACCTTGACCACGGGCATCTGCCGGCGCTGCTTGGCGACTCGAGCGTCTTCCTGGCGACACCCCTGTGGGACGAGCCCTTCGGTCTGGCGCCGCTGGAGGCGATGGGGTGCGGGACGCCGGTCGCTGCTCTGCGAGCAGGTGCCATGCCCGAACTGCTGGGAGCCACCGGAGGGGAGCTGGCCGAGGGTCCCGAGGACCTGCCCCGAGCCATTTTGCGCGCGGCGGGAATGTCGCGGGCCCAGGTCAGGCGTCGGGCTGAGGGATTCTCCGTGGACGTGATGGTCGACCGCTACGAGGAGATGCTGCTGGATCTGTGGCGTCACGAGAGCAATCCGCGGTAGATCCGCTCGTGCTCGGCCGCGACCCAGCGACGTTCCGTCAGGCGGTAGGCGGGGTCAAGCCTTGGGTAGGTCCGCGCGAGGTCGCGGGCATGGTCGGCGACGGCGCGCACTGCCCGGGCCAGGGACTGGGCGTCCAGGCCGTCCCGGCTGTTGGCGTAGGAGAAGACCGGACGCTGTTGGGCGTAGAAACCGCAGCTGGGGGCGATGACAGCGGTGCCGAGGTCAACGCAGGCCTCCAGCCAGCCGCTGTGGGTGCCCCAACGGTAGGGCAGCACGGACGCGTCGAGGCTGGCGAGGTAGGTCCACAGCTCGTCCTCTTCGAAGTAGGGGTGCACCTGCAGGTCGATGACGCCCTGGCTGGCGCGGTTCTCGAGCCAGGCGCCAAGGCCCTCGACGGACTGGTGGCCGCCGCCCGTCATCACCTCGGGGTGGGTGTTCACCTGCACGATGGCCGGTTCGTCGAGCTGGTCGACGCCCTCGACCAGTGCCTCCACGACCTCGCGGGTGGCCATGTTCGGGCGCAGGCTCTTGAGGTGGACGCCGAACCGCAGGGGTCCATCGATTCGTCGCGGCGGGGGAGCCATCAGGGTGTCCAGGCCCAGCACGTGCGGGTGGGGCAGCACGGCGGCATCGCGGTTCCATCGGCGCCGGACCTCTGCTGCGGCGCCAGATGTCAGCGTGACAAGGGCATCGGCAGCGGGGACGAGGACGTCGAGCGCGGCTTCGTGGGCGCTCGGGTCGGTGTGGTGGGGGTTCCCGAGATCGTGGACGGTGTAGACCAGCGGCTTGTCGTTGCGCCGTAGGTCGTCGACGACGCGTTGCAGGTCGTCGGGGGAGAGGGAGTCGAAGCCGAAGTGGACGTGCATGAGGTCGAAGTCGTCCGCGTGCTCGTCGATCCAGCCGGGCTCCAGCATCGCCGGCGGCCACCAGCCTGACTGTTCGGTCCCATCCCCGCGGCGGGGTCGCGGGTCATCCAGGCGTACGACGCGTCCCTCGTCCGCGGGCAGGGGGGCGATGTGGCGGATGTACACCTGGCTGAAGGGGACGCTGGCGACGCGGATGGGGTCCATCAGACAAGTGTCGCTGCACGGAGGCGGTGGCCGCCACCGCCCACAGGTGTGACCTGCGGCGATACCCTCCACAACTGCTTGGACGAATGTCCAACAGGAATTGTGATGAAAAACCCTTCACCTGAACAGTTCCCAAGTGTTTCCATATGGTCAGTTCAGATACCCACCCGCTTCTGGACCGCGCCGCCCGCAACGACCGCGTCTGGCGTGACCTCCCCGTGCGTGCAAGCGCACCCAACCAGCGCTGCTGGCCAGCCATGGACCAGCAGCGCTGGTCCCCATCTGCCTTCCAGGCTCCGAAACACCCCTATTACGGAGGAGCCATGAAGTTGCGCAGCGTTGCGCTCACCCTCGTCGCCGCCGGTGCACTCGTCCCCATCGGACAGGCGCCGGCCCAGGCTGCCGGTGGAGTCGTTGACTTCACCCTGGACGCGAAGACCATCGACGGCGGCCAGCAGGTCGTCTCGGTCACGCTCGACACCGACCGCTACAAGATCAACCCCAAGAGCCTTGACGTGAACACCTTCCAGGTGCACGCCACCGGGGCGAACCCCTACCCGTCCACGACCGTCATGGGCGCCTACGACCGCGACCGCACCATCACGTCCGTCAAGCTCGACAAGACCGGCGACATCGTCATCTCCATGGTCTCCGGGGAGGATGCCCCGGCCGCTTTCACCTTCGCCTACTCCCCGGCCGTTGGGCGCAACGTGATGCTCGACCTCAAGTACTCGATCAACCAGCGCGAGGCGCTCACCCTGCGTGGCGGCAAGCGGCTGACGCTCAAGAGCTTCCGGCAGGGAGACCTGGTCGATCCCGAGGTTGACCGCTTCTCGGACGGGATGTCGGCCGATGGAATGAGCTACCGGCTGTTCACGCCCGAGAAGGTGCGCAAGAGCAATCCGCGTCCGCTGGTCGTGTGGCTGCACGGCGGCGGCGAGGGTGGCTGGTCCGAGTCCTACGACAATGACCTGCCCCTGATCGCCAACCGCGGCGCGCTGGGCTTCGCGACGCCCGATGCGCAGAAGATCTTCAAGGGCGCCTATGTCGTCGCGCCGCAGGCCAGTACCCGCTGGATGGACAATGCGACGAAGAACTACGCCCCTCAGATCAAGGCGCTGATCGACGAACTGGCGGACGAATACACCATCGACACCACTCGCATCTACGTCGCTGGCGCGTCCAACGGCGGCTACATGACGATGCAGATGGTCGCCGACTACCCGGACTTCTTCGCAGGCAACATCACCATCTGCCCCGCCGTCACCTACAACAAGGCGCCGATGATCACCGACGACGAGATCATCAAGATGCGGGAGACACCCACCTGGATCGTCCAGGCCAAGAACGACAACGTGCTGCCGTACGAGACCAATGGCCTCTACGCGCACCAGCTGATCGGAAACTCGACGTTGTCCGCCTACCCGGACGTGGTGTGGAACGGCCACACCTACCAAGGCCACTGGTCGTGGATCTACGTGGCGCAGAACGATCCGACCAATGCCAAGGGGCAGCACATCTGGCAGTGGCTCGCGAAGCAGGACACCTGCAAGCGCTGAGGCTGGCGCAAACCCACGAGTCGGGGGAGGGCCCGGCTGGACATTTCGTCCGGCCGGGCCCTCTGCCGCCCGCCTGCGCGAAGGCGGGTCGAGGTCCTAGTCTGTACGGGTGACCAAGAGTGCGCCGTCGGGGCCGTCTGACCCTGCCGTCCCCGAGGTTGACCTCGCCACCCGCCGCGCTGGGGAGTCACTGGAGGCGAAGGTGGCTGAGGCCCGGGCGGCGGGCCAACGTCCGACCTTCTGGCGCAAGCTGCTGCTGGGGAACGACGCCATCTCGTCCTGGGAGAAGGGCTTGATCGGAGAGCAGCACGTCGGCGATTCCCTGGAGAAGTTGCTCGGCGAGGATTCGCCGTGGACCGTCGTGCACTCCCTGCCGATCGGAGCGCGAGGGGCGGACATCGACCACGTGGTCGTCGGCCCGGGTGGCGTCTTCACGCTCAACACGAAGCGACACCGCGGCGCGAAGGTCTGGGTCAAGGGGGACACCGTTCTGGTCAACGGGCAGCGGCAGCCCTACGTCCGCAACAGCCGACAAGAGGCAAACCGGGTGGGCAAGGTGCTGACCCAGGTGTGCGGATTCGACGTCAAGGTACGCGGCGTCGTGGTTCTCGATGAGGTTGCCCAGTGGGATGTGAAGGAACAGCCGGACGACGTCCGCATCGTCAGCCGCCGGATGCTGCGGCTGTGGTTGCGCACCCGCAAGCGAGTTTTCACCGACGATCAGACGGCCGTGGTGGGCGCGGCAGTTCGACGCGGGTCGACCTGGGGCATCACATGATCCAGGGGCGGTCCCGCTCCGGTGGTGAGCTCTCAGGGACGCAGGGTCTTGACCACCGCGTCCCATGCCGGACGGTGGACGAGGTCCTGGTCGGCCATGCCCTGGAAGTCGAAACCCTCGGTCTGCTTGCGGACCCACTCGGTGCGGTCGCTGACGCTCCACACGGTGAAGCCGATGCATGAGCGGTTCACCGCGCACAGCATCGCGAGCTGACGGTAGGTGCTGGCCTGCTGTGCCACTTGCTCCTCGGTGGGGGCGTCGCCCTTCTTCTCCAGCCGCACGTCGACCTCCGTGAGGGCCACCTTCAGCCCCAGGTCGGCGTGGGCCTGCACGTTCTCCGCCGCTCCATCGCCCAAGCTGTCAATCTTCTCGTGTCCCTGGAACCCGACCGCGTCGATCGGCACCTTGCGCTCGACCAGGCGCTTCACCAACGCGTACTGACCGCGGGCCTTCGCGTCCGGCACGAGGGTCGAGTAGTCGTTCAGGTAGAGGACGGCGTCGGGGTCGGCCGCGTGGGCCCAGATGAAGGCGTCGTCGATGATCGACTCCCCGCAAGCCTTGAGGAAGGGGTCCTCCTCGCGCAGGTTTCCGTTCTCGTCCAGTGGCTCGTTCACGACGTCCCACTCCGGCACCTGCCCCTTGAAGTGCGTGACAACGGTGGTGATGTGGGTCTTGAGAATGTCCTTGGCCGCGTCGCAGGTGGTGGCCTGTTCCTTGACCCAGTCGGGCACCGGGTACCACATCAGGGCGTGGCCGCGGACGCGCATGTCGTTCTGCTTGGCAATGGACATCATCTCGTCCGCGGACGAGAAGTCGAACTGGCCCCGCTCCGGCTGGAGGATGCCCCACTTCATCTGGTTGTCCGGCGTCAGGGAAGTGAAGGTGCCCTTGACAAGGCCGATCATCTCCGGGTCGCGCAGCTGTTCCTTGGTCATCGCTGCCCCAAGGACGACGCGCTTCGAGACATCCGGGGGGATGGAGACGCTCGGGGACGAGGTCGACTGTGCCCCTGCACAACTGGCCAGCAGGGCCAGGGCAGCGAGGGCCGGCAAGCAGGTGAGGCGGGAATTCATGGCACCCAGCCTGCCAGCCCCCGCATAAGGCCGATCAATTCGGAGGGNNGGCTCGGTGCTCGTGTCCACCGGTGCGGTCAGCGCAATCGTGTAGCCGGAGCTGACATTCCCGCCCATTGTCGCCAACTGGCTGGCGCCCTCGTCGTCCCCGAAGACGTTGTCGGTGGCCAGGGTGAGCTGGGACAGGTTGGTCACCGAGGTCTCGTAGCCGGACGTGGCGTAGACGGTGTCGCAGGCGTTCTTGGGGATCGCGATCTGGGAGGTTGCGATGGCATTCGTGGAGTCGGTGATGGACGCCTGGTCGGGGTACACCTCGAAGTGGATGTGCGGCCAGCGCCCCGTGTAGCAGGCCGGGAAGATGGACGTGAAGCTGACCTTCCCGGAGTCGTCGGTGACCTGGACGCCGCGCAGGTAGTTCTGCTCGGTGACGCCGTCGGAGTAGAGCGAGTAGTTGCCGTCGCGGTTGCAGTGCCAGACGTAGACCGCGGCGCCGGCCATGGGGACGTTGTCCTTGGTCATGTCCAGAACCGTCAGCTCGATCGTGGCCGGGACGCCCTCCGCGGTGCCGGAGAAGTCGCCGAAACTGCTGCGGATGTCGGAGCGCACCACGCCGTCCATCTCCAGCACGTCCGCGCCATTGGATCCGTCGCCCTGGCTGAGCCATGAGTTCCCACGATCCCGGGTTCCTCGGACCGTTGGCCGCATCACACACGGAGTGGGTGGATCTTCTGCCGACTACGGCAGTTTCGCCACCCAGTCCGAGCTGGGTTGGTCAGGGTCCCCGGAACAGCGCCCGGGCGGCCAGGTAACGGACGGCAGCGGGTGACACCGCCGGACCGTTGTGGCGGTGCGCCGTGCTCCCACACCCCAGGGCAAGATCGAGCGGGTGCAACCGAGCTGACCACTGCTTCACCGGCTGGCCGTCGACCGTCCAGCCGCTCTCGGTGAGCATGTCGGCCACCACGTCGGGTTGCATGCTCCCGGTGGCCGCGAGCAAGAGAACCGCCAACGTCCAGGCATGCTTGGTGAACTCATCCCGACCTCCCAGCAAGGAGGCCGACGCGCACCTGATCAACTCCTCTCGATCCGTGCGCGCCTTCTTGCCTGCGCGGGTGAGCACCAGACGTCCCTTGTGCTTGCGCAGCAGTCCCGCGTCGATCGCCAATCGTCGGTGCAGCGCGAGTTCCTGGCTGTTGGACTCGCGGTTCCCCTGGCCGTACCAGTTGTCGATGCGGCTGTTTGCGGTGATCTCCAGGCACACCTCCGGCGCCATGAAGCCAGCCTGGGTGAGCCGGATCCCGTCCGGGTGTGCCAGTTCGATCATGAGCAGCCACGGCTGCAGCAGCCACTCAAGTTCCTCGTCCGTGGGCGGCGGCACGGGGTTGGGGGACAGCCCTGCTTGGTCCCAGGCCTGGATGATCCAGTCCCCGAAGTCCTGCAGCCGGTGGTCAGGGAGCAGGGTCGCGATCTCGTCGAGGGACGCCACCGTGACCGGCAGCAGGCCCAGCGCCGAGAGCCGGTCGACCTGTTCCGAGGGGGAGAGGTCCACGAGCTGGATCATCTGGTTCGTGGCCTCGACGGTGAACAGGTCGGGCTGGATGGTGCGTGGCAGCCACTGCGAGTAATGCTGCAGGTCTCCGGTGAGCTTCGTGGGGTCCGGGTTCCGGCGCAACGCTTCCGAGAGTTCGTTCCAGGTGCCGATACCGCCGACGTCCTCCGGTGGGCAGAGTCGTCGTCCAGCCACGCAGGTCATCACCGGGTGATCCGTGTTCGCCACACGGCTCGACTCCAGGACGATCCGGTGTTCCCAGCCATCGCCGAAGTCGTATTCATAGCTGAGCACGTCGCCCTTGGCGCGCAACACCTGGTCAAGGCGCGCTGACTCCTCGGGCGTGCCTTCCTCGCCCTCATCCCGGTCGAACTCGGTGACGAACCAGGGGTCGCGGCCGCGCGCAGTGGGGTGAGGCGTGAAGCGGTGCAAGTGGGAGTCGGTCCATCCCATGGCGGCCTNNGGAGATGGTCCAGGGTGACGTCGCCCCGAACATCGAGCCGTCGCCAGATCGGCGGCTTGGCCCCCACGAGGTCGATGCGAACGCGCAGCACCTCCGCCGTGCTGGGCGGTGCCGGCAGGGCAATCTCCGTGTTCTTGGCGATCGCGAAGGGAGAGGGGACCGCAGCCCTGATCTCCTGGTTGAAGGCGGCGAAGAGGTCCTGGGGCGCCATGCCGTCGTCCAACAACTGCTGGACGATCTGTTGGAACCGCTGCTCGTCAGACTCGGGCATGACCCCAGTCAAACACCCCCCGGCCCTCGAATTGGGAAACCACCTACCGACTACGGGAGCAGATCGCTCCAGTCGTGGGGATAGGGTCCGAGAATGCTGCAGGCATTGGGAGTCGTGCCCTTCGTCATCCTGCTCGCGTGCATCGCGGTGCTGCCGTTGGTGCCGCGGGCCGCTGACTGGTGGGGCAAACCGCTGCACCAGTTGGGCGTCTCACTCCTGCTCGGGCTCCCCACTGCCGCCGTGCTGCTGGCAACAGGTGATGCAGCACACGTGGCCAGCACCCTGCACGAGTACGTCGGGTTCATCGCCCTGCTAGGCGCCCTGTTCGTGATCTGCGGCGGCATCCATCTCTCCGGTGACCTGCGCGCCACCCCGCGGAACAACACCGCCTTCCTCGCGCTGGGCGGCGTCCTCGCGTCCGTGATCGGGACCACCGGCGCGTCCATGCTGCTGATCCGTCCGCTGCTGTCGACGAACTCCGAACGGGCCCGGCGCGCCCACACCGTCGTCTTCGCGATCTTCGTGATGGCCAACTGCGGCGGTCTGCTCACCCCCCTCGGCGACCCGCCGCTCTTCCTGGGCCTGCTGCGCGGGGTTCCCTTCCTGTGGACGCTCAACCTGTTCGGCCCGTGGCTGTTCGTCAACGGCGTCCTGCTGGTCGCCTACTACCTGATGGACCGGCGGCTGTGGCGCGACGAGGACGCCGCCCACCGTGAATGGGACGAGACCTCGGTCCAGCCCCTGAAGCTGCGCGGACGGCGGCAGTTCCTGCTCCTGGTGGGCGTCGTGCTGACCGTCGCGCTGGTGTCGTCCCCCTTCCGGGAGATCGCGCTGGTCACGCTCGGGGTGACCTCATGGCTGTGGGGCGAAAAACCGGTCCGTCACGACGCTGGTTTCGAATGGGACCCGATCCTCGAGGTCGCAGCGATCTTCCTGGGCATCTTCCTCACCATGCCCGCGGCGCTCAAGGTGCTGCACCACGTCGCTCCGTCCCTGCCCCTGAACGAGATCACCTTCTTCGGCTTCACCGGCGGGCTGAGCGCCTTCCTCGACAACGCCCCCACCTACGCCACCTTCTTCGACCTCGCGTCCGCCATGCCGGGCGAGCCGCGCGTCGCCGGCGTCCCGGAGGCCTACCTGGTCGCGATCAGCCTCGGTGCGGTGTGCTGTGGCGCGCTGAGCTACATCGGCAATGGTCCAAACTTCATGATCCGCTCCGTGGCCGAGGCGCAGGGCACCCCGATGCCCAGCTTCGGCGGTTACCTCATCACGGCGCTGCGCCTGCTCGGGCCGGTGCTGGTCAGCATGGTGCTGATCTTCCTGGTTGGTGCCACCTGGTCCATCGCTCTGGGGGTCGCGGTCGTCGTGGTGCTGTTGACGCTGGTCTGGCGCCCGATCGGGGGCCGGGCCGCCTGAACATCGGCTGTAAGAGTTGGGCGTCCGGTACACGCGAGCACGTCCAACGGCGTGCCGTGGGAATCTTTCGATGACCAACAGAACAAGAAGAGGTGGGCGCATGTCCGAGCAGAATCCCAACCACGCGATGTCGTCGGGCTTCCACGTCCCCGGGGACGGTGCGCAGCATGGGTCCCAGCAATGGGGGCAGGAGACCAGGCTCCCAGCCGTTCCGTCGCCGCAGTACGGTCAGGGCCACTACGCCCAGCAGGGCCATGCACCGAGCCAGGGCTATGCGGCACCGAGCCAGGGCTACGCGGCACCGAACCAGGGCTACATGGAGACCGCAGGCTACGGCGCGCTCAATCCTGCTGCCCCTTTCGGGGTTCACCCCGTCACTGGCCAGCCGCTCTCCGACAAGAGCAAGACTGCGCTCGTCCTGTTGTCCTTCTTCCTCGGTGGGCTGGGCATCGACCGCTTCTACAAGGGTGACATCGGCCTTGGCTTCGTCAAACTCTTCACCGCCGGTGGCCTCGGTGTCTGGTCGCTCGTCGACTTCTTGATCTTCTTGTGCGGACATCCCACGGACAAGTACGGACGTCTGATCAACTGATCTACAGGCAACGGGCGTAGGACCCGGCGCCTCGTCAGCTCCGCGAGCTGATGAAGGCCTCGACCTCGTCACGGGGACGATAGGACGACTGCGCCCCCAGCGACTGCACCGACACTGCGCTGGTGGCTGTGGCGAAGAGGACCGCCTCCTCCAGCGAGCATCCGCGCGACAGTTCGCAGGCCAGGGCGCCGACGAAGGCGTCCCCGGCCCCGGTGGTGTCCACGGCGTCCACCGCGTACGCCGGGACCCTCGCCGTACCTCCCGTCCCTGCCAGGACGCAGCCCGCCGCGCCAAGTGTCACCACCACCGACCGTGCGCCCCTTCCCACCAGGCGCTCGGCCAACTCGACCGGGTCGGCGCTCGCCCCAGGCGCGCCCTCACGCCCGGCGACGATGACCGCCTCCGTCTCGTTCACCACCAAGGGGTCGGCCACAGCCAACAGCCCGGGCTCGATCTCGAAGGCAGGCGCGGCATTCAACACCACCCGCACCCCCTTCTCGGCCGCCTTTGTCGCGACATGCTCGACGGTCGCCGGCAGGCACTCAAAGTTGAAGACCAGTACCGAGGCTGCGCCCCAGATGTCGGTGAATCGATCGGCAAAATCGCTGGTCAGCTCCGTATTCGCACCCGGTGACACGACGATCGAGTTCTCCCCCTCGGGTGTGACCTGGATCATCGCCGTCCCCGTCGGGCGCTCCACTCGCGCAACCTGCGAGACGTCCACGCCGGCTGCGCCCATCGATTCCAGCAGCAGATCACCGTTCCCGTCCTGCCCGACAGCGCCCAGGAAGACCACCGAACCGCCGCCACGCGCCGCGGCCACCGCCTGGTTCGCACCCTTGCCGCCCGGCAACACCACCAGGTCGCTGCCGAGCACGGTCTCACCCGGCCCGGGCCGACGGTCCAGTTGCACCACCAGGTCGGCATTGGCGCTGCCCAGCACCACGATCGAGCTCGATGTCATCACGTCCCCTTCACTTGGATCACGCCAGCCACCCCAGCCAAGCACGTGCGCACCCTTGACACCGGCCAAAGGCCCTGCCACCGCCAAAAGCGCCCTGCCACCGCAAACTGGTCCTGCAGCAGGACCGAACCCCTCCAAAGCGGTGTTTTTTGGCGGCCACAAGGGGTAAGTCCTGCGCTCGGCACCCCTCCTGACCCCCGTCCAAATGGCGGATGGCCCTGTCACCACGTAGGTTCATTGGGTTCATCAATCCCAGGAGGCGCACTACATGGCCGAGCAAGATCGATCTGAAAACAAGAGGAAGCGGCGTACCGGGGCATCCCGCAGCTCCCGCAACCACAGCTCCATCAACACCCACCGCGGTGGCCGCGGGCTGCTGAGCTCAGCAGCCGGGCTGGCCCGCGTCACCGGCGACGGTCGCGTCGTCGACACCGCCCACCCCGCCCTCGAGCCGCCGCCCGAGGCGATGGAGAGCGACCGCCCCGGTTCGCTCGACAAGGTGGTCTTCTTCATCTCCGCCGCCCTCATGCTGGCCTTCGTTGGCTGGGGCATCGGAGCGCCGACCAGCCTCGGCGCTGCGTCCTCGTCGGGCCTCGACTGGGTCGTCACCAACGCCGGCTGGCTGTTCTCGCTGGCCGCCACGGGCTTCGTGTTCTACGTCTTGTGGCTGGCGATCAGCCCGTACGGACGCATCCCGCTGGGCCGCGACGGTGAGGAACCCGAGTTCAGCACCGTCAGCTGGATCGCCATGATGTTCAGCGCCGGCATGGGCATCGGCCTGATGTTCTACGGCGCCGCCGAGCCGCTGGCCCATTTCGTCACCCCGCCGCCCGGAACCGGTGAGGCAGGCAACGTCAACGCCGTCCAGACGGCCATGGCGACCACCTTGTTCCACTGGGGCCTGCACCCCTGGGCGATCTATGCCGTCGTCGGCGTCGCCATCGCCTACGGCGTCTTCCGCAAGGGCCGTCCGCTGACGATCAGCGCCGTCTTCGAGCCCATCCTCGGCAAGCGCCAGACCTACGGCCCCGCCGGCAAGGTCATCGACATCTTCGCGATCTTTGCGACCCTGTTCGGTTCGGCCACCTCGCTGGGCCTCGGTGCCCTGCAGATCGCGCACGGCGTCGAGATCGTCGGCTGGGCGGGTCATACGGGCAACATCTTCCTGATCCTGCTGATCACGGGCCTGACCATCTGCTTCGTGCTGTCCGCGGTCTCGGGCGTTGGCAAGGGCATCCAGTACCTGTCCAACCTGAACATGGTGCTGGCCCTCGCGCTGGCGCTGTTCGTCTTCGTGCTGGGCCCGACGGTCTTCATCCTGAACCTGATCCCGACCACGCTGGGCACCTACCTGCAGACCCTGATGTCGATGTCGGCCCGTACCGGTGCCTCGGGTGCCGAGGGTGCCAATGACTGGCTGGCCGGCTGGACCATCTTCTACTGGGCCTGGTGGGTGAGCTGGACCCCCTTCGTGGGCATGTTCATCGCCCGCATCTCCAAGGGACGCACCATTCGCCAGTTCGTCTCCGGCGTGCTGCTCATCCCGACGCTCGTCAGCCTGATCTGGTTCTCGATCTTCGGCGGGGCCGCGATCAACGCCGAGAAGGCGGGGGCCGCGCTGAGCAAGGTCGAGAGCGCCGAGGGCACCCTTTTCTCCCTGCTCGACACCATGCCACTGGCCTCGGCCATGTCGGTGCTGGTGATGGTCCTGGTCGGCATCTTCTTCGTCTCCGGAGCCGATGCGGCGTCGATCGTGATGGGGACGCTGAGCGAGAATGGCACCATCGAGCCGACCCGCAAGACGGTCGTCTTCTGGGGCGTCGCAACCGGTGCCGTAGCCGCGATCATGCTGACCGCCGGCGGCGCGGACGCGCTCAGCGGCCTCCAGGCGATCACGATCATCGCCGGCCTGCCGTTCATGGTGATCATGGTGGCGATGGTCGTCGCGCTGACCCGCGATTTGGCGACCGACCCGATGATCGTCCGTTGGCGCTACGCGCAGGCGGCCGTCGAGCAGGCCGTCGTGCACGGCGTGATGACCCACGGCGACGACTTCCACCTCGCCGTCGAGTCCGCCGAGCCCGGTGAGGGCGTGGGCGCGCTGGTCGACACCTCCACCATCCCGGTCGTCACGGACGAGCACCTCGCCGAGTTGGATGCCGAACGGGAGGCCAAGGCCGACTGACCTTGCCTCAGGCAGGTTCCGGCAGCCCCAGCAGGGGCCGCAACTGGTCCAGGGCCGCGATCTCGAAGTCTCCCTCGTCATCTACCGGCGCGTCGGGACTCTCCAGGGTCGCGGCCCTGATTCCTGCCGCATGCGCTGCCAGCGCGTCGATCGGACGGTCGCCGACGGCCAGGCAGTCGTCCGGGTCGAGTCCGTGCCGGCGCAGCAGTTCGAGGTACATGTCGGGGGCTGGCTTGCGATCAAAGCCGTCTGCCGTGGAGATGAGGTCGTCGACGACCAGTCCCAGCCCGTCCAACAGCGACTGGGCACTGGCGCGGTCGCGGTGGGTGACCAGCAGGTTCAGCCCACCAGCGGCACGGACATCGGCCAGCAACTCCCGCGCTCCCGGCATCACCGGTGCCGGTTCGCGCTCCCAGCGCGCCTTGAGTTCGTCATGTGCCTGTTCGAAGGCGGACGCGTCGATGCCGAACCGGCTCGACAAATCAGCGATGGCCTCGGCGGTGGAACGGCGCGTCAGCCGGGCCACCTCCAGAGGCGCCACCTCGCGTCCGTGCTCCCTGACCACCCGGACGAAGGATTCGTCGAGCTGCGGATAGGTGTCGACGAGGGTTCCGCCCATGTCCCAGAACAGGTGCTCGTACATCGTGGGCGCCTGGATCATCCGCGGGTGCGGACGTGCGCCGGGGTCGGCACCCCGGGCGCCTCGATGCCGGCCATCACGCCGCAGGCCAGGTCGAGGCCGGACGCACCACGCCAGCCGCCAGCGCGTCGGGCCTGGGCCCGGGCAGCGGCCGGGGTGTGCAGCGACAGGACGATCATGTGGATCCGCTCGCTGAACTCACCGTCGATGGCCCACGCGAGGTCATGGCGTCCCGAGGCGGTCGTCCGATCGAGGCGTTCGCGCACCAGCAGCGACAGTTCGTCCGACCGCTGCCGTCGGGCACTCAGGCCGGCCAGCACACCGACGACGANNTAGTTCCCGCGCCAGCCGCCAAGAATCTAGGGTCTTGGAGATGCCGACCTGGCCGGGCTCTGTGAACACGGCCCGCCAGTGGCCCAGTGCTGCGGAGTCGATCCGAACGACCGGCGGCATCTTCAGGGAGATCCGGGCGGCGGTGGGCAGCTGGGTGACCTTGGCGGGATCGTGCTGCAGGTCGCGGAAATGGGCGGGGGAGACGCAGTACCCGCCCGGCACCAGTCCGCGGGAGGTGTTCGTGACGACCTGGAGCTTGTTGGGGTCCTCGGATTGCCACGCGATCGCCTGGGGGTGCACGTGCACGAGCGCAGCAACATCAGGCATGCGCCAGCTTGTCGCTTCCCTCACGTCATCCCCATCGAAGTTGTTGCATCCATTCTGCCTTGTCCTGGCCAATGTGCGAACCACGAGGGCGGATCCTTCGACATCTGGATGGGCGAGTTGCTTGAAGGGTGCACCACAGGGGCGGGGGTTGGGGTTTGTCAGTGCTACCTGATTGTCTGGAGCCAACGCACACCAGGTGCGCCCGAGGAAGGAGAGAACCGTGGACATCGTGTTGTTGTCGGGCCTGTGGCTCGACGGTTCGGCGTGGGACGCAGTACTGCCCGGTCTTCGGGAGGCGGGCCACGAACCCGTCGCCGTGACCCTTCCCGGTCAGGGCGCCAGCCCCGAGGATGCGACCCTGGACGACCAGCTGAGCGCGGTCGTGCAGGCGGTGGACGCGGCATCGGGGCCCGTGCTCGTGGTCGGCCACTCGGCGGCTTCGACGCTGGCCTGGCTGGCGGCTGATCGTCGACCGGGCAAGGTCGCCAAGGTCGCGCTGGTGGGCGGCATGCCGACCACGGACGGCGAGCCCTATGCCCCCTTCTTCGAACCCGTGGACGGACACATGCCCTTCCCCGGTTGGGAAACCTTCGCCGGGCCCGACTCCGACGACCTCAGCGAGCAGCAGAAGGCGACGATGGAGGCCGGCGCGCACCCGGTGCCTGAGTCGGTGACGCACGCGACGGTGCACTACACCGACCCGGCCCGCAAGAAGGTGCCGGTGGTGCTGGTCTGCCCCGAGTACTCGGTTGAGGACGCGAAGGCGTGGTTCGACGCCGGTGACATTGCGGAACTGCAGGGTGTCGACCACCTGGAGTACCTCGACATCGACTCGGGCCATTGGCCGATGTTCAGCTGCCCCGACGAACTGGCTGCGCTCCTGGCCTCCCTGGCGGACTGACCCCGTTCTGGCCGCTGGCCACTAGGTTCGCTGCGTGGAAAAGACTCGCGCCGTCATCTTCGACATGGACGACACCCTGCTGCTCACCCGCGAGGTGAAGTGGAACCACCATCGTCATGTCGCCCGCACCAGCTACGGCATCGAGCTGGACGACGAGACCCTGCGCACGCACTGGGGCAAGCCCTTCGACGAGATGATCGGTCACTACTACCGGCACTCGGCGACCACGGACGAGATGCGCGCCGCGAATGCGTCCAGCGCGGGGCAGTTCCTCAAGCAACCCGTCCCCGGGGCCGTCGAGCTTGTCACCCGGTTGCTGGACGAAGGGGCGCAGGTCGGGGTGGTCACGAGCACCCGGACGGAGATGGCGTTGGCCGACCTGACGCGCTGCGGGTTCCCGGTGGAGCGGCTCTTCCTCGTCCAGGGGGCCGACCAGTCACCCGTCCACAAGCCTGACCCGGCGGTGTTCGACAATGCCCGCGCGCTGCTCGCTTGCCTCGGCGTGGCCGACATCACCTACGTCGGGGACGCGATGATGGACGAGCAGGCGGCCACCGCCGCGGGGCTCGACTTCGTCGCGATCACCACCGGTTTGTTCGGGGCGGACGAGTTCCCGTCCGGCACCCGCACCGTGGCCACCATCGACGAACTGGACGCCGAACTGGGCTGAGCTCTGGTGCTGGGCTCAGGACTCCAGCTGCGCCTTGAGGCCGGCGTAGATCTCGTCATTGCTCTCCTCGGCGGAGGCGCGCGTGGCTGGGCCGAGGTCGGCGGAGGTGACCGTGAGTTCGGTGGCATCGCCGATGCTGCGCAGGTCGTAGCTGAGGGTGCCGGGCTCCTCCGCGTCGACCTCGGCGTCCCAGTGGCAGCCGAAGCCCAGGTGCAAACGGTTCGGTGCGTCGCTCTCCAGGACCTCCCCGTCGATCATCAGGAAGCCATCCTCGGTCCGCATCTCGTACCGGGACCCGGGCTGCCAGTCGGACGTGGCGATGGTGTCGTAGAGCCAGCCTCGCGGCGTGCCCGAGCTGGTCAGCTCGGCCCACACGCGTTCGACCGGCGCCTCGATCGAGTAGGTCTGCTTGAAGTCGGTGGCCATGCTTCCTCCCATGTCGGCGGTGTACCCAGCATCCGTGATCTGCCTTGGGAATGTGGAAAACTGGACGCTCGGACGCTCAGGAACAGCCGGCGCCGAGCTTCTCCCAGTTGGCGATCGCGGTGTCTCGTGCAGCGCCCGCCTTCGGCACCGGGATCCCGTCGGTGATCTCGGCGGGCTCGAAGCTGGCCGTCGGCGCACCTTGGCCGCCCGGGATGGTCACCGTCAGAACGCCGGTGGTGCGGGTGTCGACCTTGTGGGCCTCGAAGACGAAGTTGCCCATTCCGTACTCCACGAAGGTGTTCCCGCTGGTCGTGGTGGCCTGCAACTGGTGCGCGTGGCTGCCGATCACCACGTCCGCCCCGGCGGTGGCGAGGTCGGTCGCCGTCTGCTTCTGGCGTGTGGTGGGGCAGCGGTTGAGCTCGATGCCAGAGTGCAGGTAGACGATGATCGCGTCGTCCGGGCTGGCGGTGCGCGCGGCTCTCACGGCGTCCAGAAGTTTCGCGTAGCCGTCGTCGTCCTTGACCTTCGCGACGCCCGGCTTACCCGGGCCCGCCTTCCAGTCGAGGGTGCTCTCCAGGACGTCCGTCGCACCGAAGATCACCACCTTGCGTCCCTTCACCTCGGTGGTCCACGGCGCCCAGGCCTCCGTGTCGTCCTTGCCGATGCCGACGATCGGGATCGGGGAGGAGGCCTTCACCTCGAGCATCCGGTTCATGCCCTCGGTGCCGAAGTCCATGGCGTGGTTGTTGGCAGCGGTGACGACGTCGACGCCAGCATCCTTCAGCACGGTGAGGATCTTGGGCCCGGTGATGAAGGTATACGGCTTGGGCTGTGGCATCAGGCCGGACTGGTCGGTGGCCACTGCGGTCTCCAGGTTCACCATCGCCAGGTCGGCCGCCGCCAGCGTCGTGCCGATGCTGCCCAGTCCATCCTCCAGGACGCGCTTCGCCTCACCGTGGGCGAGTGTGTCGCCGCCGAAGGCGATCGTGATCGTGGACGCCTTGCCGGTGCGGACGTGGTTGACCGGCGTCGGATCGACGGACGCGGAGCCTTGTGCGGCTGGGACGGTCGCCACCTCGTCCCCGGAAGTCTGAGAGGACCCGTTTCCCGTCAGCTGTGTGCCCGACCACACCAGACCGACGGCCGTGAGCGCGGCAAGGCCGCCGACGAGCCGGCGGCGTCGGCGGTAGACGGGGGCGTTGTCCCATTGCATGGATCAGGCGCGCATCGCGATCAGGCCCGCATCAATCAGACGCCGTGGAAGGGCTGCACCCCGCGTGCGGCGGCGTGGACGGACAACAGGAACTGCATCGTGGACTCCTGGGCTGGGAACCGACGCGACGGCGTCGTCGCGCTGAGCAGGTTTCTATCACCTGTTGGGCCGTGACGCCCCCCCGACATGGCCATGGCGGTTCTTCCCGGGCATCACGGAGCCGTTTAGTGGCTGTCGTCGTCCGGCTTCGACTGGGTGGTCCCAGCGGTGCCATCGTTGCGCCCCCAGGCGCAAACGAGTTCGTCCCGGGTGCCGAACCGGACGAGGTGACGTCCCACCACGTCCTCCAGGCGATCCAGTTCGCCGGGCTCGCAGACCAACTCCAGGTGCAGGCCGTCGTCCTGGCTGGTCAAGGTGCAGACCGCGCTCTGCCCGAACACGGCCCGGCCGTTACCGGTCTCCTCGTCCCACTGGGTGTCGACACGACGCGACATGTGGCTCATGAGCTGCTTGCCATAGCGGGCGGGGCGGTCGGTGGCGACGAGGGCACGGCTGGTGACGGTCATGCTCTCAGCCTGCCATTGCCGCCAAAGGTTCTGTGCTGGGTCCAGCCCGTCGTGCTGGCGCGCACCACGAGCTTCCACGGCACCTGTACGCGCTCGGCGGGACCCGCCTGACCCTCAATGCGGGCGCGCACCAGACGGAGGGCTTCACGAGCCAAAAGGTCAACGTCGGGCTGCACGGTGGTCAGCGGCGGTTCGGTGAACGCTCCTTCGGCGATGGCGTCGAAACCCGCCACCGCGATGTCCTCAGGAATCCGCACGCCGGCCTCGCGGCAGGCGGCCAGCGCGCCGACGGCCATCAGGTCGTTGAAACAGAACACCGCATCGGGACGCTCGGGGAGCGCAAGCAACTGCTGCATGGCGGCCCGGCCCTCGGCGCGCAGGTAGGCCGGCACCCCCACCACGAGGTCAGGGTCGTGCTCCATGCCGGCAGCCTGGAGCGCGGCCAGGTAGCCCTGCAGACGAACCGACGCCGTTCCGTCCTTGGCCTCATGGCCGATGACCGCGATCCGCCGACGACCCAGTGACAGCAGGTGTTCCACCATCGCGCGCGATGCGGACACCGAATCGACGGCGACGTGGTCGTAGCCGTCGGGGACGGCCCGTTCGCCCAGCAGCACCATGGGCGTCTGGGCATCGCGTCCGTCGAAGTCTGCTGCCCGCAGGGAGAGAGGCGAGAAGATCACTCCATCGACCGCGTGCCCCTTCATGCCGTCCAGCACGACCTGCTCCTCGGCTCGGGAACCGTTCGTGACGTCCATCAAGGCGATCCACCCGAGGTCACGGGCGATCTCGGTGAACCTCTGCGCCAACTCGGCGAAATAGGGAGAGTCGATCTGCGGGATTGCGAGGGCGATGAAGCCACTGCGCCCGTACTTAAGTTGGCGAGCGGCGATATTGGGTCGGTAGCCAAGATCATTGATGGCTGCCTGCACCTTGGCGCGGGTACTCGCCTTCACGTGCGGGTAGTCGTTGACGACATTGGACGCGGTGCGCACAGAGACTCCCGCCCGCTCTGCCACGTCGATCAGCCGAATCGCCATGGTGGGAGCCTAGCCACGCGAAGGCCCTCTCCGTCACAAATTTGCAACGGAGGAAAATTGTTTCCAAAAGTCTGGACACAGCAGTTGCAGCGTTGCAAAGCTTTGACCTAAGCACTGGTAGGGCACAGGAGCCCGACCCATGGACGTCCTTGACGTAGAGGGCGTCACGACCCAGCGGAGGATTTCATGANNGGTCTCGGCCTTTCGGCGGCCGGCCTGCTGAGCGCCTGCGGTGGCGGCAAGAGCGCGACTGGCGATTCCGCCGCGACCGGCGCCGCCGCGAGTGCGGCCGCCACTGCGTATGACGGGCCCGAGGTCACCCTGTCCTTCTGGAACGGGTTCACGGGCGGTGATGGCGCCTACATGAAGAAGTTGGTCGACAAGTTCACGGCCGAGCACCCGAACGTGAAGATCACCACCCAGACGATGCAGNNAGACTCAGTCGCCACCAACGCCGCCCGCAAGATCATCCAGCCCCTCGACGACGTCGCCAAGGCACTCAGCCTCACCGAGAGTGACTTCGCGCCCGTCCCGTGGAAGGCCGGCATCTACAACGACGTGCGCTACTCCATCCCGCTGGACGTGCACCCGATGGGCTTCTTCTACAACAAGGACGTCATGGACAAGGCGGGTCTGGACGCAGACAAGCCGCCGACCAACAATGACGAGTACATGGACGCGCTGGACAAGCTGAAGGCCAAGGGCATCCAGGGCCACTGGGCCAGCCCCTTCCAGTTCACCGGCGGCATGTCACTGTACGCGCTGGTGCACCAGTTCGGCGGCTCCCTCTTCTCCGACGACGCAGCCACCGCCACCTGGGACTCCGAGCAGGCAGTCAAGGCCTTCACCTGGTGGACCGACCTGATCAAGAATGGTCACTCGCCCGCCAAGGTCGCCCAGGACGCCGACATCATCGCCCTGCAGAACGGCAAGACGGCCTTCAACTGGAACGGCATCTGGTCCATCAACAGCCTGAACGAGAAGACAGGGCTCAAGTGGGGCGTCGCCGCTCTCCCGACCATCGGTGAGAAGGCGGCTGACTGGGCCGGTTCGCACCAGTTCGTCCTGCCCACCCAGAAGACGGCCGACCAGAACAAGTCCACCGCCAGCCGCGTCTTCCTCAACTGGATCTCGCAGCAGTCGCTCGAATGGGCCAAGGGCGGCCAGGTTCCGGCCCGCAACTCGGTGCGCGACTCGGCTGAGTTCAAGGCGCTCACTGAGCAGGCCACCATCGGCGCCCAGATCAACGACCTGGTCTTCCCGCCCGCCGTGCCCGGCATCGCGGACGTCATCGGTGAGTTCTACAAGTCCTGCAACGAGGTCACCCTCGGCTCGAAGGACGCTGCCACCAGCCTCAAGGAGTCGGCGGCTCGCGCCACCAAGATGCTTGAGGCCAACAAGAAGAAGTACCAAGGATGAGTTCCCCCGCGATCGGTCCCGCCCTCGGCCAGCCGGCCGGGGGCGGGACCCCCGCGTCAGTGGCCAAGGGCAAGCGGGTACACGGAAACCCCTTCATCCCATGGCTGTTCTTGGCGCCCTACCTGCTGCTGTTCGCGCTGTTCGTGCTGGTGCCCGCCGGTTACGGCCTGTGGATCAGCCTCCATGACTGGGACTTCACGCTGCCGGGGCGCCCGTGGGTCGGCGCGGAGAACTACACGAACCTTTTCGACCCCGAGTCGGTTGCCTACGACGACTTCTGGAACGGCATGAAGAACACCGGCCTGTTCACGCTGATGTCCGTGCCCTTCCTGATCACCGTCCCGCTGCTGCTGGCCCTGCTGCTCAATCGCCAGTTCCCGGGACGTACCTTCTTCCGCGCCATGTTCTTCGCCCCCTATGTGCTCGGCGTGGCGGTCATCGGCCTGATGTGGCGCTACCTCTTGGACGGCAACTTCGGCATCGTCAATCGGCTGCTGCACACCAACATCCAGTGGACCACCGACCAGCCCTGGGCGTGGATTGCCCTGGTCGGCGTCACGGTGTGGTGGACGATGGGCTTCAACGCCATCATCTACCTGGCCGGTCTGGGCGACATTCCGCCGGAACAGTACGAAGCAGCCTCCCTCGACGGGGCGAACACATGGCAGCAGTTCCGAAACATCACCCTGCCCGGCCTGCGCCCCGTCCTGATCTTCATCATGATCACCACGATCCTGGCCAGCGCCAACATGTTCGGCCAGTCGTACATGATCACCACCGGCGGCCCGGCGCAGTCGACGCAGACCGCGATCATGGTGATGACCGACCTCGGTTTCCAGCAGAACCGGGCCGGCCAGGCGGCGGCTGAGAGCTACCTGCTGGCGTTGTGCCTCGGGCTGGTCTCGCTGCTCCAGTTCTGGCTGATGCGCGACAAGGACGCTGCTGCCGCCCGCAAGGTGGCCAAGGCGGCCGATCGTCGGCGCGCCAAGGGCATCCAGGTCGATGGGTCCGTCGAGAGCTCAAGGGAGTTCGCATGAACCGCACGCCCCGCAATCCCCTGTTCTGGCTGATGATGGTGGCGCTGACGCTCGTCTTCATCGGCCCGCTGCTGATGGTCATCCTGACCTCCTTCAAGACCCGCAGCGAGTCCCAACAGGTGCCGCCGACCTTCATCCCCGAGACCTGGACCCTGAGTGCCTACCGCACGCTGCTGAGTGACGCGGGTTCGCCGGTGATGCAGTGGTTCGCCACCTCGTTGATCGCCGCAAGCCTGCACGCGNNACGCGCTGCTCGTCGTCACCGTCGCATCCATGGCTGGCTATGCGTTGGCCAGGATGCACTTCCGTGGACGCTCTGCGATCTTCGGCCTGATCCTGTCGACCATGTTCGTCCCGGGCTTCATCTTCCTGATGCCGAACTTCGAGATGATGAGCAAGCTCCAGTGGCTCGACACCCTCCAGGCCCTGGTGGTGCCCGGCGCGGCCGGTGCCTTCGGTGTGTTCTTCATGCGCCAGTTCTTCACCGCCCTGCCGCTGGAGCTTGAGGAGAGCGCCCACATCGATGGTGCCGGGCCGATGACGACCTTCTTCCGCATCGTCCTGCCCAACGCCAAGGCCGCCGTGATGACGCTGGTCATCCTCAGCTTCCTCGCGAACTGGAATGACTTCGTCTGGCCCTTGTACGTCATGTACGACAAGCTCACCCTCCCGATCGGCCTGAGCCGCCTCCAGGGTGCCTACACGATCGACTATCCGGTCGTCATGGCCGGCGCCTCGATCGCCGCCGTTCCCGTCCTGATCATCTATGTGTTCCTGCAGCGCCACATCATCCAGGGCGTCGCCAGCTCTGGCCTGAAGTAGACCCATCCCCACTCCACAAGGAGACGATGATGACTGCTCGTACCGCTCTCACCACTCCTACCGCTCGATCGCTTGCCGCCGTCGCCATCGCTGGCTCGATGCTGACGTTCTCGGCCGCTGCCCTGACCACGGCCAGTGCGGACACGCCCGCCACCTACACCAACCCGGTCTCCCAGTCCTTCGCGGACACCTATGCCGATCCCTCGGTCATCCAGGGCAAGGACGGATGGTGGTACGCCTACGCCACCGCCGACCCGCTCCGCGCCGGTGAACCAAGCGTCGTGGGCCACATCTCGCGCACCAGGGACTGGGTGAGCTGGGACTACGTCGGCCCCATCTTCACCGACGCCAACCGCCCGTCCTATGCAACCGAGTCGGCCGGGCTCTGGGCGCCGGACGTCCGGTACATCGACGGACGGTACGTCATGTACTTCAGCGTCACCGACACGACGCTGAACGACGGCGTCGACAACGCGATCGGTGTGGCCACCGCCCCCACTCCCACCGGCCCCTGGACCCCCACCGCCTCACCGATCGTGGCGCCTCGGGCCAACAACCCCGGTGACTACTTCTGGACCATTGATCCCAGCGGCTTCACGGACATGGACGGCAACCAGTACCTGTCCTGGGGCTCGTACTACGGAGGGGTGCACATCACGCGCGTCTCTGACGACGGGCTGACGCCGGTCGGTGAGTCGACCCAGATCGGCCACTGGGACCGCTACGAGGGCAGCTACATCGTCGAGCACGACGGTTGGTACTACCTGATGGCGTCCTCGGCGAACTGCTGCGCGGGGCCCACCACCGGCTACGTCGTGTTCGCGGGGCGCTCCCGGTCGCCGATGGGGCCCTACCTGGACCAGGACGGGCTGGACCTCAACGCGACCGTGACCGGTGGCACCATCGTCGTCACCCAGAACGGAAACACCTGGGTGGGGGCTGGGCACAACGCCATGTTCACCGACGCATCCGGGCGTGACTTCCTCGTCTACCACGCCATCGACCGCAATGACCCATGGCTGGCCAAACCCTTCGGCATCAACAAGCGCCCCATGCTGATTGATCGCATCGACTGGATCGATGGCTGGCCGCGGGTGAATGCCGGCTTCGGGCCCTCGAGCGCCCCGATGGCCGCACCGGTGGTGAACTCCTTGGTGGGTGCAACCCCGGCGTCGCCCGCCGGCGGGATGTCTCGGACCACTCCCGTGGCCGACCCTCAAGGCGGCATCTCCGCCCGGGTCAACGGCACCTCGTCCACCTCCGCACTGCCGGCCGGTGACGTCCGCGTCCGGATGGACGTCAAGTCAGGCGCGAAGACTCAGGTCTTCCTCGGTTCGGGCCGTGACCAGGTGAAGGTGGTCATCGATCCCGTCGCCCACCAACTCAGCCTTCAGGTACGTGGACGCGTCGTCACCGACGTGCTCCCGAAGCTCACGGGCTGGGCCAGCGTCGTGGTCGAGGTGGATCGTGGAAACCTGACGGCCCATGTCTCGCCGGAGGACTTGTCCGACCCGGCGGCGATCGTCCGAACCACGGTGGCGGGCTTCTCGCTCCCCGCCGCGCCGATACGTGTCATCGGCAATGGTCTGGTCGACAACCTGACTGCCGCCCGACCCGCGGTCGAGGCCGTGGCCCTGAGCCCCCAACCGGCCCGCGGTGCAAGCTTCTTCGCCGACGAGTTCAATGCTTCGATGGATCCCTCATGGCAGTGGGTACGCCCGCAGGCTGACGTCTCGCTCACCTCAGATTCACTGGTCTGGCCGCTCAGGTCTGTGGACCTGACCGGCGCGGGGGGTTCGGGTGCGTTGTTGCTGCGCGAGGCCCCGCAGGGTGACTGGATCGCGGAGACGAAGTTCACCCTTGATCTTGGCCAGGACTCGAACGACCGCAACTACCAGCAGGCCGGACTGGTGGTGCACAACACCGATGACGACTTCGCTCGCCTCGGCTCGGTCTCCATCTGGGGCACCCGCACCGTCGAGTTCGGACGTGAGACCGCAGCCGCTCCGGATGGACGGATCAACTACGGCGGAGCAATCGTCGGGGCAAACTCTGCGACCATGTGGATGCGGATCGCGCACCACACGGCCGCGAACGGTGAGCAGCTCTACCGGGCAGCGATCAGCCGCGATGGCACCAACTGGGCCTGGGGCGCCACGTGGACCTTCGCCGCCGGCACGAATCCCAGGATCGGTCTGTACACCGGAGGTGGTGCAACCCCTGCGGCTGCCGCCAGCTTCGACTGGTTCCGCATCGACACGGCCACCGCTGCCCCGGGTACATGGCCCAGCTGATGAATCCGCGCCGCTTCCGGCGGGCAGCGGCCGTGGGTGCCCTGGTCCTGGTTTCCCAAGGTGCCCTGGTCGCGTGCTCGACCGACTCGATCATGCCTGCGGTCAGCAGTACATCGGCCGCGACCCCATCGGCGGAGACATCCATGTCCGGTTTCACCAACCCCGTCTTTGCGGCCAACTTCCCTGACCCACAGGTCGTCGACACCGGCTCGGGGTATCTCGCGATCGCCACCAACGGCAATGGGATGAACGTCCAGACGCTCACCAGCGATGACATGGCCAACTGGGAGCAGGGCGTCGACGCGCTCCCGTCGGTGGCCACGTGGTCGACCTCGGGCAAGGTATGGGCGCCGGAGATCATCAGGTGGAGCGATGGGACATGGCGCCTGTACTACACGACCCGCGCGGAGGACCCGCAGTGGCAATGCCTCTCCGTCGCCACGTCCGCAACGGCCGAGGGCCCGTACACCGACTCCTCCGCCAAGCCCTTGGTGTGCGAGACGGCAGAAGGAGGGTCCATCGACCAGACCCCCTTCATCGACAGCTCTGGCAAGGCCTGGCTCTACTGGAAGAACGACGGCAACGCCATCGGAGTCGACACCTGGATCAAGGCGCAGCCCCTGTCGTCGGATGGGTTGGCGGTCACCGGCAAACCCACGAAGCTCCTCCAGCAGGACCAGCCGTGGGAGGGGCACCTCGTGGAAGCCCCCGCCGTGGTCGAGGTCGACGGCGTCTTCCACATGTTCTACTCGGGCAACGACTATGGCTCCGCCGACTACGCGGTCGGGCACGCCGTCTCGACCTCGCCCACCGGCCCCTTCACGAAGGACCCAGAGCCGGTGCTGGCCACCAACGAGGTAGCGGCTGGCCCCGGCCACTGCCAACTGCTGAAGGTCCGTGGGCAGTGGTGGATGGTCTACCACGCCTGGGTTCCCGACTCCGTGGGGGACGAAGTGACCGGGCGCCAGATGTGGTTGTCCAAGGTGACCTTCGACGGTCGCAAGGCAAACGTCGAACCGCCCATCACCGAGCAGCCAGCCCTTCCATGACCCCTCCGCGCACGAAACTCTCGAAGACACGAAAGAGCAGCCATGAACGACGCACTCCGCCTGGCCCAGGTGAGCCCCGCCTCGCAGCAGGACGGCACACATCCCCGTCCCACCCTGCTGCGGAAGGGCTGGTGCAGCCTGGACCGCCAGGTCGGCTTCGCCCACGATGACCATCAGGTCGGCCTGGACGAGCACTGGGAACGTGACGCCCAGCCTTTCGGACGGACGATCCAGCTTCCCTTCGCGCCCGAGACCGAGGCGTCGGGGGTGGGTGAGAAGGGCTTCCATCCCTGCGTCTGGTACCGGATCGTCCTCACCGCCGACGACCTTGCCGCGGCTGCCCACGCGGACGGACGTCGGCTCGTGCTGCACTTCGGCGCCGTCGATCACGAGGCCAAGGTCTTCGTCGACGGGCAGCTCGTCGGCACGCATGTCGGGGGCCAATCGGCGTTCAGCTTCGACATCACGAATGCGCTGGCTGATGGTGACGAGCATGTGGTCGTCGTCCGCGCCTTCGAGGACCCGCTGGACATCCGGCTGCCCCGCGGCAAGCAGGACTGGCTCGAGGATCCCCACGTCATCTGGTACCACCGCACGACGGGCATCTGGCGCACCGTGTGGCTCGAGTCCGTGGCCCCACTGCACATCACGCGTCTGGTCTGGCGGACGTCCCTCACCGCCGGCACCGTCACCGCCCAGGTGGAGCTGAACCGCCGTCCGGCCGAGCCGCTCGATCTCCAGTTGGCGGTGGCGCACGAAGGGCAGGTGCTGGCCGCTACCAGCACGCTGGTCAACGACCGCGTGATCAGCGTCACGATGGAGCTCGCCGGCCAGAACAATGGCGTCAACTACGAACAACTGCTCTGGCAGCCCGGGCATCCCACGCTGCTGGACTGCGCCGCCGTCATCGGGGACGACCAGGTCACCGGATACCTCGGCCTACGAGAAGTCGGAACCACCACGCACCGGATGACGATCAACAACCGTCCCGCCGTGCTGCGCTCCGTGCTGGAGCAGGGCTACTGGCCCTCATCCCACCTCACCCCGCCGTCCCTGGAGGCCATGCGTGAGGAGGTTCAGCTGATCCTCGACCTCGGCTTCAACTCGGCCCGCATCCACCAGAAGGTGGAGGATCCGCGGCTGCTCTTCTGGGCCGACAAGCTGGGTCTGACGGTCTGGGGCGAGAGCGCAGCTGCGTACACCTTCGACTCGGTGGCCGTGAAGCTGCTGACCGGGGAGTGGGTCGACATCGTGCGCCAGTACGAGGGGCACCCCTCGATCATCGCCTGGGTTCCGTTCAACGAGTCCTGGGGCGTCACGCACCTGGCCGACGACGAGCAGCAGCGGGCGTACACCCGCGGACTCTCGGACCTCACCCGAGCGCTGGATCCCACCCGTCCGGTCGTCTCGAACGATGGCTGGGAGCACACCGACTCCGACCTGCTCACCATCCACGACTACGAGTGGCGCGGTGAGGNNGGTGAGGTGCTGGCCGACCGCTACAACGATGCCGGCCTGGACGAGATGCTCAACACCAGCGGTCCCGCCGGGCGAGCCATCGCCGTCGGCGTCGACCAGAGCTACGACATTCCCGTCCTGCTGACCGAGTTCGGCGGCGTGGAGTTCGTCACCGCGCCCAGTGCCGACCAGACCTGGGGATACTCGTCGGCGAAGGATGCTGGCGACTTCGCGAACCGGGTGCGCGAGATCATGGACGCGGTGAAGGCCTCACCGATCCTCGGCGGCTACTGCTGGACCCAGCTGACCGACACCCTGCAGGAAGCCAACGGACTGTGCGACGAGCACCGAGTCCCGAAGCTTCCCGTCGAGACCCTCAAGGAGTTGATGGGCGAATGAGCACCACGACAGTTTTCGGAACCCTGCCCGACGGACATGAGGTGCGAGCCCACGAATTGGTGGGTGGCCGGCTCCGCGTGCAGGTCCTGGACTTGGGCGCCATCGTCAACCGGGTCGAGGTCGACGGCCAGGACGTCGCCATCGGCTTCGACACCCTCGAGCAGCAGCAGATGGCCAAGGCCTACTTCGGGGCGGTCGTCGGACGCTACGCGAACCGCCTCGCCAAGGCCCGGTACGCGGTCGACGGACGCGAGTTCAGCGTCACCGCCAATGAGGGTGCCAACGCCCTGCACGGTGGCGTGGAGGGCTTCGATGCCCGGTTGTGGACGGTCGTTGCCAACGACGACGCCTCGATCACGCTGGAACTCGTCAGCCCGGACGGCGACCAGGGTTTTGGTGGCGAGCTGACCGCCCGTGCCACCTACACCGTGACCGACGATGCACTGCGGCTGGAGCTGTCGGCGACCACCGACGCCCCCACCG
>DGKN01000102.1 GCA_002387005.1 Propionibacteriaceae bacterium UBA4569 | reverse complement strand
GCGGCCGCGGCCGCCGCGCCTTGCCCGGCATTCCAGGCCGAGGCCACCGACAGCACGAGCACCGACCCGAGCGCCCACGACACCCGTCGGGCCGCCCAGGATCGCCCTGCGATGCCCAGCAGCCGGGCCTGCTCGGTGAGAAGGTCCGCGGCGGTTGCCGTCGGGCTGGGGGTGTTCGCGATGCTCGTGGTCATGGCTGCCTCCGCAGTGGTGGGGACGATTCCCTTCCACGATCGCGAGCCAACGCCGAGCGAACCAGTGTCTCTGGTCGTGCACCGGCCATGACAGCTGTCACCTCCCTGGTCCGCCACGATGTGCGCCACAGCTGGAACCGGTCCTGCTGCGGGACCGGATCGCTCTCACGCGCGCTTTTTGGCGGAACGTGGACGCAGGCGCCCTCGATCGGATCGGGGAACATCAGGGATCGCGCGGCGAGTGTCAGGGAATGGGAGAGACCGGCCCGGGGAACCTCAGGCCTGGTTCGGGTCGGGGCTCTGGGTGCACTCGTCCGCCGGGATGGGGGATGAGTTGGACGGAGTCGCTGGCGGACCCATCGGCGGGGGGCACACCATGTGCGCGACCATCGCCGTCCAACCCGTTTGGTGCGAGGCACCCAGACCGGTGCCAACATCTGCGTCGAAGTACTCGCTGAAGACCGGGTGCTCGTCCCACAACTCCCCCGAGGGCTGGTCTCGCTGCGCACCGGGACGCCGACCATCGACCCCGGGACGGAAGAGGTCCAACAAGCGCTGTTCGATGGCGTTCGCGATCTCGTACAACCCAAGTTCCTGCCCTGACCCAGTCGGGAACTCGAAGCGCAATGCACGACCACCAACGCCTTCGGCGCGGGTGCGCAGAGCGTCCACCAGCAGCGAGTTCAGCGGGAACCAGACCGGCCCACGCCAGTTGGAGTTGCCACCGAACATCCCGTCCTCCGACCAACCGGGGGTGTAGCGGATGTGCATCTGCTGGCCCACGATGTCGAGCTCCGTGCCCTCGCAGTAGACCGCCGACAGCGACCGGATTCCGTGCGGGGACAGAAATTCCTGCTCGTCCAGCAGCCGGTTGAGGATGCGCGGGTAGCGGGTCGGGTCGACCAGCGAAAAGGTGATCGCCGAGTCGTCGTCCTGCTTCTCGGTGAGCAGGTAGTGCACCAGGTCGGGGCGGTGGCGGCGCAGCCAGACCAGGCGCTCCGCCAGTTCCGGCACCTGATGCGTCAGCGCTGCGGACGCGTTCGCGACCGCCAACAACGGCACCAGGCCCACCATCGAGCGAACGCGCACCGGCTCCACCCGCTGGTTTTCGTCGACGAGGATGTCGTAGAAGAAGCCGTCCTGCTCGTCCCAGAGGCTCTCCCGGTTGCTGCCGAAGTTCTCGACCGCCTGGGAGATCGACAAGAAACGTTCCATGAAGGTGGTCGCGACGTCACCCCAGTCGGGGTCGACGCGGGCCAGCTCGGACGCGATCCGCAGCATCTCCAGGCAGAGGAAGGCGATCCAGCTCGTCGCGTCCGACTGCTCGAGCCGCCAGCCGTCCGGGATCTGCTTCGACCTGTCGAAGACCGAGATGTTGTCCATGCCGAGGAAGCCGCCCTCGAAGAGGTCGTTGCCCGCCTCGTCCTTGCGGTTGACCCACCAGCCGAAGTTGAGCAGCAGCTTGTGCATGATCCGGGCCAGGAACTCGTGGTCGCTGGACCCATCAGCGACGTAGACCTGCCAGGCCGCCCACGCGTGCACCGGCGGGTTCACGTCCGAGAAGTTCCATTCATAGGCAGGCAGCTGGCCGTCGGGGTGCTGGGACCACTCCCTGCACATCAGCAGCAGCTGGTTCTTCGCGAAGGAGGGGTCGATGTGCGCCAGCGCGACGGTGTGGAAGGCAAGGTCCCAGGTGGCGAACCAGGGGTACTCCCAGTCGTCCGGCATCGATATGACGTCGGCGAGGTCGAGGTTCTTCCAGTTGGTGTTGCGGCCCCAGGGCTCGGGAGCGCGGCGTGCCTCGGGCGGCGCGACGGGTGATCCGGGGTCCCCGTCCAGCCACTCGCGCACCGAGTAGCGGTAGACCTGCTTGCCCCAGTTGAGGCCCGCGAAGGCACGTCGGACGACGAGCCGGTCGACCTCGCTCACCCGGTCGGGGATGACGGCGTCGTAGAACTCGTCCGCCTCGGCGCGGCGGGTGCGCAGGGTCTCGTCGAAGGAGGGTCCGAAGGGGTCCTCGGGGGCGTCGCCCGCCACCAGACGCAACCGGACGGCAACCGTCTGCCCCGGCTCTACGGACTCGAAGACGTAGTCAAGGCCCACCTTGGAGCCATTGTTCTCGTCCGAGAGCAGGCTCCGGTCGCCATGGACGATCGCCCGGTCGACCGCCGACTTCGGGTGCGGGTGGGAGTTCTCGGCGGCCCCGAAGCAGGCCACCTCGTCGGTCTCGTTGGCGCACCACAGCAGCTCCGGGGATCCCTCGGCCACCAGCGTGTAGCGGTTCAGCCAGGCGTGCTCGATGCTGACCTGGACGTGTCCGGTGGGCTCGTCGAACTCGTGGCCCTGCATGGACGCCTTGCGGCGGTCCCGTCCCCAGGCCCAGGTGTTGCGCAGCCAGAGCTGGGGGACGAGGTGCAGCGGGGCCGGGTCGGGTCCGTGGTTGGTGGCTTCGTAGACGATGCAGATGTCGGACGAGGAGTTCTTCGCGTGGGTGACGGTGACGTCGAAGAAGCGGTTCTCGGCCAGGACGCCGGTGTCCGCGAGCTCGTACTCGTCGAGGTCGAAGCCGCGATCGCGGTTGGCGTCGCGGAGCTGTTGGTAGGGGTAGGCGGCCTGCGGGTAGCGATAGCGCCACTGTCCCCAGGAGTGGGTGGGGGTGGCGTCGAGGGCCCAGTAGTACTCCTTCACGTCCTCACCGTGATTCCCCTCGGGCCCGGTGAGGCCGAACAGGCGCTCCTTGAGGCGGTCGTCGTGGGTGTTCCACAGGGCGACGGCGAGGTTCAGGAAGCCGTAGCGGTCGGTGAGCCCACCCAGACCGTCCTCACCCCAGCGGTAGGTGCGCAGGTGGGCGTGGTCGAAGGGGAAGGCGTTCCAGGCGTCGCCGTTGTCGGTGTAGTCCTCACGGACGGTGCCCCACTGGCGCGCGCTCAGGTAGGGGCCCCAGCGTCGCCAGGCGGAGTCGTCAGAGGACGAGTGGGTGAGCCGTCGTCCTTCTGCCGTGGCAGCAACCTCGTCGCGCATGGCCCTGAGGGTAGGCGTCGGGAGGGGGCGCCGCCAACGGGTCCACCGTTGGCGGATCACGGGTGGCCCGGGGGGTTGCGGGGCTAGGTTCGCGGGCATGGGTGAGGTGAGGATCGGGACCTCGGGATGGTCCTACGACCACTGGGACGCAGTGTTGTATCCGCCGGGGATGGCGACCCAGGACCGTCTGGCCGCCTACTGCGCGGAGTTCGACACGGTGGAGCTCAATGCGTCCCACTACCGCTGGCCCAGGCCGGCGACCTTCGCGTCCTGGCAGCGCCGCCTGCCCGCTGGCTTCCTGCTCACGGTGAAGGCCCCGCGGGGGCTGACGCACGCGCGCATGCTCCACCGACCCGAGGAGTGGATCGGGCGCATCGAGGTAGGGATGCACGCGCTCGGCGACAAGCGTGGAACCCTGTTGGTCCAGCTGCCGCCCGGGTTGGCGCGCGACGACGAGCGGCTGGGCTGGTTCCTCGGCCATCTTCCGCCATGGATCACGGCGGCGGTGGAGTTCCGGCACCCGAGCTGGCACTGCGACGAGGTCTTCTCCCTGCTGGAGCGGCATCGGGCCGTCTACGTGGTGACCTCGGGGGCTGGGCTCCCGTGTGTGTTGCGCGCCACCCACCCGCTGGTCTACGTGCGCTTCCACGGGCCGGACGGGCGCTGGCTCTACGGCGGCAGCTATTCGGACGACTCGATGGGGTGGTGGTCCGACCGCTTCCGGGAGTGGGCCGCACAAGGGCACTCGGTGCACGCCTACTTCAACAACGACGGCGGCGGGAACGCGGTGCGCAATGCCCGCACCCTGCGCTGGATGCTCGGCCAGTAACCCGGCGGCGGCGGCATTCCGCCAGAACGCGCAGCTCAGGGCGATCCGGTCCCATGGCGGGACCGGATCGCCCTGAGCGGGCGATTTTGGCGGACGTTGACTCGCCAAGGGTCAGGCGACGGCCTTGGCGACCGTCTCGAGCACCAGCGCCAGGCTGGTGGCCCCGGGGTCGGGAGTGCCGACCGACTTCTGGCCCAGCGGACGGGCGCGGCCGAGCTTCGCGACCATGTCGGCGGTGGACTCAGCACCCGTCTGCGCCGCGGGCACCGACTCGGCGAAAGCCTGGGCAGCGGGCTTGCCACTCTCGATGGCGGCGACGAAGGCGTCGACCGCAGGCTGCAGCGCGTCGACCATCGTCTTGTCCCCCACCTGCGCTCCACCCAGGCGCTGCACCGATGCCAGCGTGGCGCGGGCTGCGCCAGCCAGCGTCGTGGTCTGCGGATCGTCGTCGTCGCCGAGCGCATTGCCCAGCGCTGTGAGAACGGCGCCCCACAGCGCGCCCGAGGTGCCACCGGCCGCATCGGACCAGGCGGCCCCGGCCCCACTCAACGTCGTCTGGACACCCGCCCGCTGACCGGTCAAATCCCTGGCTGCGGCCACGGCAGCTGCCGAGCCGCGGGCCATGCCGATGCCATGGTCTCCGTCGCCGGCCACCGCGTCCAGGTCACCCAGCTTCTCCTCGTTCTGCTTGAGCGTGGCCGCAACCTGCTCCAGCACCTGCGCGACACGGCCAGCCAGCGCCTGGGAGTTCTCGCTACCGGGACGCTCGACGGACGCCTTGATCGCCTCTTGCTGCAACTCGGTCTCGTCGCGCTCGACGTCCCCGATCGAGCCACGACGGTAGGCGGGGGTGTCGCAGGGCGCGAACCAGAACTTCTCCAGTTCCTCGTCCAGGAAGACCAGCGTCAGGCTGATGCCGGCCATGTCGAGGCTGGTGACGAACTCCCCCACCTCACCCTGGGCGATCACCAGTCCGGCCTCCCGCAGGTACTTCTTCACCGAATGCCAGACGACGAACATCTCCTCGTACTTGCTCGCGCCCAGGCCGTTGAGAAGCGCGACGACGCGCTGGCCGTCATCAGCAGGGTGGTCGGCGAGCAGGCCGTCGACGAGCAGCTTGGCGACCTCGTCGGCGGTGCCCAGCGGCGCTTCGTCGACGCCGGGCTCGCCGTGGATGCCCAGGCCGATGCCCATCTGCCCGCTCGGAACGGTGAACAGCGGGTGGTTCTGGCCGGGCAGGGTGCAGCCGGCGAAGGCGACGCCATAGCTGCGGGTGGCTTCGTTGGCCTTGTTGAAAACCCGCACCACCTCGTCGATGTCCAGCCCCGCCTCGCAGGCGGCGCCGGTGATCTTGAAGGTGGGCAGGTCGCCGGCGATGCCGCGGCGCTTGAGATGTTCCTGCGGCTTGGCCGAGGCGATGTCGTCGGTGACCAGCAAGGTGCGGGCATCGATCCCCTCACCGGACAGCCGCTCGACGGCCTGGCCGAAGTGCAGCACGTCCCCGGCATAGTTGCCGAAGCCGATCAGCACGCCAGCGCCGCGGTCGGCGGCCTTGCAGACCGAGTAGGCCTGAGCGCCCGACGGTGAGGAGAAGATGTTTCCGCAGACCGCACCGTCGGCGAAGCCCTGGCCGACCCAACCGGCGAAGGCCGGGTAATGGCCGGAGCCACCTCCGACCACCAGCGCTACCTTGCCCTGACGCGTCTTGGTGGAGCGGACGACGCCGCCGAAGACGGGCTTCACATACTCGCTGTAGGCGTCCGCGAAGCCGGCCACGGCCTCCGCGGGAAAGTCATCGGGATTGTTCACAAGACGCGTCATGGCTGTCTCCTTCGACAGGTGAGGGGTTCCGCGGGCGGATCAGGCCCCACGCTATGGCCGGGCCTGCACCTTGGCTAGGTTTGTGGACATGCGAGCAGCCGTCCTCCACGCCCCCGGCAACTTCGGTCTCACCGAGGTTCCCACTCCCACCCCCGGCCCCGATGAAGTACTCCTGCGCGTCGAGGCGACCACCCTGTGCGGCACCGATCTGCGGCTGATCAGCGGCGCCAAGACCGCGGGGGTTCGTCCCGGCGTTGTGCTGGGCCATGAGATCGCCGGACGCGTGGAGTCGGTCGGGGAGAACGTGGACGGCTACCCGGTCGGGGCGCAGGCCACCGTGTCCATCGTCGTCAGCTGCAACCACTGCGCGAATTGTCTGGCCGGGCGTGAGCACTTCTGCGAGAACCTCGAGTTGTTCGGCTACGGAATCGACGGTGGGCTGGCGGAGTACCTGCTGGTGCCCGCGCGCGCCGTCGCCAGCGGAAACGTCGTCCTGACCCCGGAGATGCCAGCCCGGACGCTGTGCCTGGCCGAGCCGCTGAGCTGCGTGCTGAACGGTGCATCGCAGTTCAACACCCAGCCCGGGGAGACCGTGGTGGTGCTGGGCGCGGGACCGATCGGGCTGTTGCACACCCAGTTGGCGCGGCTGCAGGGCGCGTCGAACGTGATCGTCACCAACCGCTCCGCGCAGCGTCGGGCCCTGGCCCTGGAACTCGGCGCAACTCATGCCGTTGACCCGACGTCGGAGGACGTCGCGGCCGTTGTCGGTGAGGTCACGAACGGACGCGGCGCGGACGTCGTCATCGTCGCCATCGGGGCGCTGGACCTGGCCAACCAGGCTCTGGAACTCGCCGGGACGGGTGGACGGGTGAACTACTTCGCGGGCTTCCCGAAGGGGTCGACGGCCGTGATGGACCCGAACCTGATCCACTACAAGGAACTGGTGGTGACCGGCGGCTCGAATGCGCGCCGTTCGGACGTGCATCGCGCGGTGCAGGTGCTGGCGAGCGGCGCCATCGACGCCGACAAGATCGTCACCCACACCTTCGCACTGGACGACGTCGACCAGGCGATCGAGGCGGTCGAGAACAAGCTCGGCGTCAAGGTGTGCGTGGAGCCCTGACCAGCAACAGCACCACCGGCACGTGGCCGAGGGCGGCGAAATCGGCCAGCCCGTCGTGGTGGAGGACGCCCATCACCGGTGCAGGCTCATCGGAAGCCCGACCGTCGCGGTCACGCGTGCCAGGTCACGACGCCGTCACTCGGACGCCCGGGTGCGGGCCACCTTCGCGAGCAGGCCATTCAGGAAGGGTGCGGAGTCGTCCGTGCTGAACTCCTCGGCCAGCTGGACGCACTCGGCGATGATGACCTGGGACGGCGTTTCGGTGTGGTCCAGCTCGTAGACCGCGATCCGAGCCAGGTTTCGGTCGACCCGGGGCATCCGCTCCAAGGGCCACTCCTCGGAGGCTGCCTCGCTGATCCGCTCGTCGATCTCGTCCCGGAAGGCCTCGACACCGCGGACGATGTCACGGGTGTACAGGCGCACGGGCGGCTCATTCGCCGCGATGCGCTCGTCCAAGGTCTCCAGCACGTCACGTCCGCGCAGTTCCGACTCGAACAGCAGGTCCATCGCCCGCATGCGGGCCTTGGTGCGGGTCGTGTGGTGAGGGTTCGGGACGACCGGGATCGGCTCCGGGGTGATCTTGAGCAGGTCGGGCCGCCCGGGAACGGGCTCCCCCACCAGCTCGGGATCGTGCGACGACATCAGTTGCTGACGCGCGAGAGGTAGGAACCGTCGCGGGTGTCGACCTTGATCTTCTCGCCGGTGGTGATGAACAGGGGCACCTGCACCTGCTTGCCGGTCTCCAGCGTGGCGGGCTTGGTGCCGCCGGTGGAGCGGTCGCCCTGCAGGCCGGGCTCGGTGTAGGTGACCTCGAGCTCGACGGAGGCGGGCATGTCAACGTAGAGGGGGGTGCCCTCGTGGATCGCCACGGTGGCGATCTGGTTCTCCAGCAGGTAGTCCTTGGCGTCGCCGACGGTGGCGTCCGGGATCGACATCTGGTCGAAGGAGACGGTGTCCATGAACACGAAGCCATCACCGTCGTGGTACAGGTACTGCATGTCGCGGCGGTCCACCGTGGCGGTGTCGACCTTGGTGTCGGAGTTGAAGGTCTTGTCGACGACCTTGCCGGTCAGGACGTGCTTCAGCTTCGAACGGACGACCGTGTTGCCCTTGCCCGGCTTGTGGTGCTGGAACCAGATCACCTGCCAGAGCTGACCGTCCAGGTCGAGCACCATGCCATTCTTCAGATCGTTGGTGGAGGCCACGAAACACCCTTTCAAGACGTCTGCCGCGAGTCGGCAGGTCAGTCTAACCCAAGCACCAGCGTGGACGCCCCCCCCCCGGACCTCCCCGGATGCGTAAGCTGCCCGGCATGTCGACGTCCCCGAAGCCTGCCACCGCCCCGAAACTCTCGCCGCTGCAGGTTGACCTGCAGCGCGTGGAACTCGTGGACGCGCAGCGGTTCGGGGACGACGAACTGGTCAGCGACTTGTCCTGCGCTCGCCTTGAACTGAGCGGTCTGCGCAGCGAGTTCATCGAGTTGTCGCAACTGCTGGCCGAGGGCGGCAGCCTGGCAGGCAGCCACTGGCGACGCACCAACTGGGTGGACGTGTCGATCAGCCACGCCGACGGCGCCAACGCGGTCTTCGACGAGTCGGGCCTGCACCGCACCTCGTTCACTGCCTGCCGCCTGACCGGTCTGGGCCTGCCCGGTTGCACCGCGCAGGACGTCACTTTCACCGAGTGCCGCCTCGACCTGGCGAACTTTCGGTTTGCCAACCTCAAGCGCGTCAGCTTCGTCGGCTGTGACCTGCGTGGCGCCGACTTCAGCAATGCCATGCTCAACGACGTCACCTTCGCCAACTGCACGCTGGACGAGGCGGTCTTCGACAAGGCCCGCTCCGAGCGCGTCCTGCTCGACGGCGGTTCGATCGTGGACGTGCGTGGGCTTGAGGGTCTGCGGGGCGCGCAGGTGCGCTCCGACCGGGTGCTCGACCTGGCCCGTTCGATGGCGCAGGCACTGGGTCTCGAACTCGTCGACTGATCGACTCGCGGGCTGGACCTGGTATGCAGCGCAGGTCACCAGGGCCCTGCGGTGTCACGTGCGCGCTCATGGCGATCAACACGCCCATGAAAAGGTCACCGCTGCGGGGACGATCAGAGCGGCGAAGGTTGGAGGCTGGGCGAAAGGCTCATGGCAGGAGCCCAGGCAACTACCGGGCCACGCCAGCCCAGCACTCCCGCAGGGCTTCCTCGTCCGGGCCGTCGATGATGGACACTCGACCGACCTCGGGGAGACCGACGAAACGGAGCTTCGCGCCCCGAGCCTTCTTGTCGAGCGACATGGTTGCGCGCAGGGTGTCGAAGTCGGCCCCGGAATAGGTGATCGGGAGTCCTACTGAGGTGAGCACGTCTCGATGTCGCTGGACGCTCGTCTGGTCGAGCCCCAGCGCGCGGGCCGAGAGTTCGGCGGCGAAGACCATGCCGACGCTGATCGCCTCGCCGTGACGCCAGGTGAAGTTCTCCTGCTTCTCGATCGCGTGGCCCAGGGTGTGGCCATAGTTCAGCTTCTCGCGTCCCACCCTGCCACCCACGGACGTCGACTCCCGCAGGTCGGCGCTGACGGTCTCGGCCTTGACGGCGATCCCTCGGGTGACGAGTTCGGCGAGGCGGTCACCACGCACGTCCAGCGCGTCGATCGGGTCGGCCTCGACCAGGTCGAGGATGACGGTGTCGGCGATGAAGCCGCACTTGATCACCTCGGCCAGACCGCTGACCACCTCGGGCGCGGGCAGTCCGTCGAGCACGGCCAGGTCGCAGAGCACGCCGCGCGGCTCATGGAAGGCGCCCACGAGGTTCTTTCCGGCCGGTATGTTGATGCCGGTCTTGCCGCCCACGGCCGCGTCGACCATCGCCAGGACGGTCGTCGGGACGCAGACATAGCCGACGCCGCGCAGCCAGGAGGCGGCGAGGAAACCGGCCATGTCGGTGGTCGCTCCCCCGCCAAAGCCGACGACGACGTCGGAACGGGTGAACCCTGCATCGGCCAGCGTGCTCCAGCCGGCAACGAGTTGCTCGGCGGTCTTGGCCCGCTCACCATCGGGCAGTTCGATGGGCGTGATGGTGCGCCCGGGGGCCTCCAACTGGCGGGCCAGTTCGCTCGCCCGGTCGGCCAGGGCGTGCGGGTGGACGAGCGCGACCCGAGCCGCATCCCCCACCAGCGCTGGGAGTTGGGTGAGCGCGCCGGCTTCGACGTGCACCTGGTAGGGGTTGTCCGCGTGAACCTCGATCGTCGTCATCGGGACTGCTCGCCAGGCTCGGGGAAGGTCTGGGGCGGCCCCTCGACAGGCTCGCCGAGGATATCGGGCTGCTCCGAGCCCGTGGCGGCCGGGAAACCCAGCATTTCCATCACGTCACGGGCCACCTGGTTGGGGCGGCGCCCGTTGGTGTCCACGCGATGGGTCGAGACCTGCTCGTACACGGGCAGGCGCTCGTTGAGCAGCCTCACCATCGTCGAATGGATGCCCTGACCGGCGAGCAGCGGACGGCTGTCCCCCAAGCCCACCCGACGGGTGGCCTGCGCGGCGCTGACGTCCAGCCACACCACGGTGTGACCGGCCAGCGCGTCCCGGATCTCGGGGTTCATCACCGCACCGCCACCGAGCGACACCACGCCGGGACGCTGCAGGGCGTCGAGGGTCACCCGACGCTCCAACTCGCGGAAGGCCGGTTCGCCGTCCTCCAGGAAGATCGCCGAGATCGGCTTGCCCGCGACCTGCTCGATCGCGGAGTCGACGTCGGTGAACTCGCGCTNNCCACCCCGACGGTCGACTTCCCGGCACCGGGGGCACCGACCAGCACGATCGTCTGATCGGCGGACAGCGGCTCAGCCATGGATGCGCAACCCCTGCTCGTCGACCCGCGCCAGGTAGGCGTCGATGTTGCGCTTGGTCTCGGCCACCGAGTCGCCGCCGAACTTCTCCAGCAGCGCCTCCGCCAGCACCAGCGCGACCATAGCCTCCGCGACGACGCCAGCGGCCGGGACCGCACAGACGTCGGAGCGCTGGTGGTGCGCGCGCGCCTCCTCGCCGGTGGTGACGTCGATCGTCCGCAGCGCCTTCGGGACGGTCGCGATCGGCTTCATCGCAGCGCGGACGCGCAGCACCTCGCCGGTGCTCATGCCGGCCTCGGGGCCGCCGNNACCGGGGACGATCTCGTCATGCGCTTGCGAACCGCGGACGCGAGCCAGGTCGAAGCCGTCGCCGAGCTCGACGCCCTTGATGGCCTGGATGCCCATCAACGCACCGGCCAGACGGGCGTCCAGACGACGGTCACCCTGTGAGTGCGAGCCCAGGCCCGGGGGCAGCCCCCAGGCCAGCACCTCGACGATGCCGCCGAGGGTGTCGCCCTCCTTGTGGCAGGCCTCCACCTCCGCCTGCATCAGCACGGCAGCCTCGGGATCGTTGCAGCGCAGGGGGTCGGCGTCGATGCGCTCGAGGTCGTCCAGCATCGGGAAGGTCTGCGCGGCCTTGACCGGGCCCAGTTCCACGACGTGGCTCAGCACCGTGATGCCAGCTGCCTGCTGCAGGAAGTTCTTGGCCACCTGGCCGATCGCGACACGAGCGGCGGTCTCGCGCGCCGAGGCACGCTCCAGCAAGGGACGGGCCTCGTCCCAGTCGTACTTCTGCATGCCGGCCAGGTCGGCGTGGCCCGGGCGCGGACGGGTGAGCTTCTCGTTGCGCGCCAGCTGGGAGAGCACCTCCGGGTCGACCTCGTCGGGGCTCATCACCTGCTCCCACTTGGGCCACTCGGTGTTGCCCACCATGATCGCGATCGGGCTGCCCAAGGTCTCGCCGTGGCGGAATCCGGCGACCATCGTCACCTCGTCCGCCTCGAACTTCATCCGTGCGCCGCGGCCAGCGCCGAGCCGACGCCGGGCCAGCGCATGGCGGATCTCGTCGCTGGAGACGCGGACGTGGGCGGGGATGCCCTCGATCGTGGCGACCAGCGCCTGGCCATGGGACTCACCGGCGGTCATGTAGCGCAACATGCCGGACAGTCTCTCAGAGGTCGCCGCGCCGCCGGAGTTCTTCTTGACCCGCAGAACGCAGCAGCTCGAAGGCCACCTCTCCCCCGGTCATCAGGCGCACCTGTTCGACGGCCTGGCCGGCCAGCAGATCCAGCCCGGTGACGACCGGACGGCCACCCTCGGCAGCGATCCGCGCCAGCGCGGTCGGCCAGGGGTGGTAGATCACGTCGAAGACGGCCTGCGCGCTGGTGGCGAGCGGCTCGGCCAGTTCCGTGACTCCGTCCGAGGGGACGGTGGAGACGAGCAGGTCGGCCGGCAGCACCTGTCCGGACTCGAGCGGACGGACCCCGCACACCATCCCCAGGCGGTTGGAGGCGAGGTCCTTCAGGCCCGATGCGCGCTGCGGGCTCCTGGCCAGGACGAGCACCCGCTCGACGCCCATCTCCCGCAGCGCCACCACGGCCGACCGGGCCGTGGCGCCGGCCCCAACGACGGTCGCGGAATCGGCGGATTCGATGCCCGCGGCGGCGAAGGCCGTCAGGAAGCCACCCACGTCGGTGTTGCGCACGACGGGTCGCCCCAGCTCTGGGTTGTTCAACACCAAGGTGTTGGCCACGCCGGTCAGCTCGACCAGCTCGTTGGCCTCCCCCCAGCCCCGGATCGCCTCCTTGTGCGGCATCGTGACGCTGAGCCCGCGCCACGACCCGTCGAGATGGCCGACGAAATGGTCCAGATCCTCGGGGGCGAGGTCGTGGGCGTCGTAGGTCCAGTTCAGCCCGAGCTCGCGGTACGCGGCCCGGTGCAGGGCCGGCGAGAGGGAGTGACCGGCCGGATGGCCGATCACCCCGCACTGGAATGCGGAGTCTTGCGAGTCAGGCATCAGCCGGTCGGGCAGCCGGACTTGTCGGTGGCCTTCTTGCACCAGGCCTCGAAGGCCGCGACATTCTTCTGGTGCTGCTGGAAGGTCTTGGCGAACTTCGTCTCGCCCGTCTCCAGATTCACCGCCACCCAGAACTTGTAGTCGGTGTCGGCGGGGTTCAGTGCCGCCTTGATCGCCGCCTCGCCCGGAGACCCGATCGGGCCCGGGGGCAGCCCCTGGTACAGGTAGGTGTTGTACGCGAAGTCCTTCGTGGTGAAGTTCGCCGGCAGGGGCTCGTCGTTGGGGATCTTCAGGCCGTAGTGCGCCGTCGAGTCGAGCTCGAGCTTTTCCCCGTCATCCAGACGGTTGTAGATCGCGCTGGCGACCATCGGCAAATACTCCGCCTTGTTCACCTCGCCCTCGATGATCGAGGCGACGGTGATGATCTCCTCGGGGGTACGTCCCAGCTTCTCCGCCTTGGCGACCAGGTCGTTGGTCTTCGCCACGGCCTTGTACTGGGTCGACATCAGCTTGAGGATGCTGGTCGCGGTCGGCTTCTGGCCGATCTCGTAGGTCTCGGGGTACAGGAAGCCCTCGGGGTCCTTGACATAGGACGGGTAGCCGACGACCTTCGGGTCATCAAGCAGCTTCTTGAAGCTCGCCACCGGGATCTTGGTCTTCTTGCTGATCAGCGCCAGTGAGTCATCCAGCCACATGCCCTCGGGCACGGTGAGCTGGTTGCGGACGACGTGCTGGCCGTCCAACAGGTAGGCGATCGCATCGGCCGCGGGGATTTGCGTGGCCAGCTTGTAGTAGCCCGCCTGGATCGACTTCGACTGCTCGTTGCTCTCGTAGGCCTTGTTGAAGGCCTTGCGCGACTTGATGATGTCGTTGTCGAGCAGGGTGTTGGCGATGTCGGCGCCGGTGCTCTCCTCGACGATCTGGATCATCACCGGGGTGCCGCCGGGGCCGGGGTAGTCGTCCGCGGTCTTCCAGGAGGTGTAGGCATCGCTGGCCTTGGAGTAGGCGAACCATGCCCCGGCGAACAGGACCGCGAGGCTCAGCAGCACCGCGAAGGCGCTCCGGGCGTGGTAGCCGATCTTCTTCCAGTTGGTGTTGCCGTTGTTGTCGGTGAACAGGCTCAACTCCGCGTCCCCTTAGAACCTTGGGCCAGTGCTTGTTCCAATATGGCAACTGCCGCCATCTGGTCAATCATCCCCCGCCGTTGGCGGGAATTCTTTCCTGCTTCCGCGAGCCGCTGGTGGGCGGTCGCGCTGGTGAGGCGTTCGTCGACGAGCGTGACGGGCAGCGGTGCGAGCGCGGCGGCCAGCTGGTCGGCGACCTCCCGCATCGCCTGCGCCGCGACACCCTCTGCTCCGCGCAAGTCGATCGGCAGCCCGAGCAGCACCTCCACCGGCTCGTACTCGGCCACCACCTGCTGCACCCGGCGCAAGGTCTGCGCTGGATCCCTGGGCAGGTTCTGGATCGTGTCGACCGGGTAGGCGAGGACCCGGCCGGCATCGCACGCGGCGACGCCGATCCGGGCCTTGCCCCAGTCGAGCGCGACGAGCGCGCCAGTTGTCGTCAGCAAGAGGTCGGCTTCTCGGGGGGGTCAGCCGGCCAGGGCCTGCTCGACGGCCTTCAATGCGTCCACGGCACCGGCACGATTCGTGCCACCGCCCTGCGCCAGGTCGTCCTTGCCACCGCCACGACCACCCAGCAAGGGGGCTGCGGCGCCGATCAGCACACCGGCCTTGGCGCCCTTGTCTCGGGCGGCGGGGCTGGTGGCGACGATGATGGCGGGCTTGTCGTCCGTCCCACCAACCAGCGCCACGACCGACGCGACGTCACCGAGGCGTCCCCGTAGCTCGGTGGCCAGGTTGCGCAGCTCGTTGCCGCCCACCCCGGGAACCTGATGGGTGATGACGGTGTAGCCATTGACGTCGTGCGCACCGGCCAGGATGTCGCCGATGCCGGCCAGAAGCTGCTGGGCCTTGAGCTCGGCGATCTGCTTCTCGGCATCCTTCAGCTGCGCGACCATCCGCTCGACGCGTTCGGTGAGCTGGTCGGGCTGGGTCTTCAGCACATCGGTCAGCTGCGCCACCAGCGCGCGCTCGGCGGCCATGTGCTTGAAGGCGTCGGTGGAGACCAGCGCCTCGACGCGGCGAGCGCCCGAACCGATCGACTGCTCACCGACCAGGGTCAGCATGCCGATCTGGGAGGAGTGCGCCACGTGGGTTCCACCACACAGCTCACGGCTCCATGCCCCCCCCATCTCGACCATCCGGACGATGGCGGGGTACTTCTCCCCGAACATCGCCATCGCGCCCATCGCCTTGGCATCGTCGAGCTTCATCGACTGTGCCGTGACCGCCAGGTCGTCGCGGATCGCGATGTTGCAACGCTCCTCGAGCTCGGCCTTGAGCGCATCCGACAGCCCGTGCTGGGAGGAGTAGTCGAAGCGCAGGTAACCGGGCTTGTTGTACGAGCCGGCCTGGGTGGCCGTCGGGCCGACGAGCTCACGCAGGGCGGCGTGCACGACGTGGGTTGCGGAGTGCGCCTGGCAAGAGCCGAGGCGGTGGAAGGGGTCCACGGTCGCGTCCACCGCAGACCCGACGCCGAACTCGGCGCCCTCGGGGACGATGACCTTGTGGACGATCAGGCCGGGCACCGGACGCTGCACGTCCACGACGTCGAGGCTGACGCCGTCGATGAACAGGCTGCCCGCGTCGGAATCCTGCCCGCCGGACTCGGCGTAGAAGGGGGTCTCGCCCAACACCAGTTCGACGGTCTGGCCGGCGGTCGCGCGGTCTGCGACCCGTCCATCCGCCACGATGCCGCGCAAGGTGGTGGAAGCCGCCAGGTCGGTGTAGCCGAGGAAGGGAGTCTCGCCCTGTTCGCGCAGCTGGCTGTAGGCCTCGGTTGAGACCGTGCCGCCCTTCTTCGCCTTCGCGTCGGCCTTGGCGCGGTTGCGCTGCTCGGCCATCAGCGTCTTGAACTGGTCGACGTCGACGTCAAGCCCTTGCTCCGCGGCCATCTCGAGGGTCAGGTCGATCGGGAAGCCGTAGGTGTCGTGCAACTGGAAGGCCTTGTCACCTGACAGGGTCTTTTGGCCCGCTTCCTTCGTTGCGGTGGAGGCGAGGTCGAACAGCTGGGTGCCCGAGTTCAAGGTGCGCCGGAAGGACTCCTCCTCGGCGGTGGCGGCGGCGATCACGCGGTCCCACTGGGCGTCGATGTCGGGGTAGCTGGTGTGCATCAGGTCGCGGCTGGTGGTCAGCAGCTCCGGCAGCACCTTGTCGGTGACGCCCAGCAGGCGCATCGCACGGATGGAACGGCGCAGCAGGCGGCGCAGCACATAGCCGCGCGCCTCATTGCCGGGCGTGACGCCGTCGCTCATCAACATGAGGCCGGAACGCACGTGGTCGCCCACGACGCGCAGGCGGACGTCGTCCTCGCCATTGGCGCCGTACTTCTTGCCCGCCATTTCGGCGGCCTGCTCGATCACCGGGAAGACCTGGTCGATCTCGTACATGTTGTCCTTGCCCTGGAGCAGGTAGCTGATTCGCTCCAGGCCGGCACCGGTGTCGATGTTCTGCGTGGGCAGCTGGCGGGCGATGTCGAAGTCGTCCTTGGCGCGGACGGCCGACAGGTCCTCCTGCTGGAAGACCAGGTTCCAGATCTCCAGAAAGCGGTCCTCGTCCGCCTCGGGCCCACCGTCGGCACCGAACTGCGCGCCGCGGTCGATGTAGATCTCCGAGCAGGGGCCGCCGGGGCCGGGCACGCCCATGTTCCAGTAGTTGTCCTTCAGCGAGCGTCCCTGGATGCGTTCGGCGGGGATGCCTACCGACTTCCAGTAGCTGATCGCGTCCTTGTCACCCTCGGGGTAGTCGGGGTGGAAGCCGGGGCCGAGCACGGTCACCCAGACCTTGGACGGGTCGAAGCCGAAACCGCCGTTGTGCTGCTCGTTGGTGACCAGTTCCCAGGCGAACTCGATCGCCTCCTTCTTGAAGTAGTCGCCGNNCTTGCCCACCTCCTCGATGTCAAGGGTGCGGACGCACTTCTGGTTGCTCACCGCGCGCTTCCACGGGGCGGGTTCCTCGCCGGTGAAGTAGGGCTTGAAGGGCACCATGCCCGGGTTGACGAACAGCAGCGTCGGGTCGTTGTAGAGCAGCGATGCGCTGGGGACGACGGCATGCCCGTTCTTCTCGAAGTAGTCGAGGTAGGTCTGCGCGATGTCAGCGGCTTTCATGGTCGTCCCTGTTCTTGATTGACGTGCTGGGCTTGTTGGACGTGATGGGCTTGTTGGACGTGCTGGGCGTGCCAGCGGAATCGGGGGTGGTGCGGTCCCCCACCCTACCGGCCGGCAACTCCCCGGCCGGGAGCCGGACGCGGCGACGGCGGCGACGCACATTGCCGGCGACGGTTGAGACTGCACTGGCGCCCTTGCCGACCACCTCGGCGGTCTTGACCAGCGGGGTGGAGACGACGGTCGAGACGTCGGCGGCCTGCTTGGTCATGGCGGACGCGTTCTGGCTCATCCGGGTGAGTTCCTCGGTCACCTGGCTGAGCCGGGCGATCTCGTCGGTCGTCGTCGTGACGGTGCCCTTCAGCTCGTCCAGGATGGGTGTGGTCGACATCCCCAGGTCCTTGACGACGGCGCGCAGTTCGTCCAGCACGCCGCCGAGCTTCAGCAGCGGGACGGCGCACAGGCCGACGAAGACGATCGCGGCCAGCGCCGCGAGCAGACCGGCCACCTCACCGACGGACATGACAGCTCCTCCCTTGTTCAGCCATCAGCCGAACCCGGACGAGCGTAGTGCAAAGCGACTGCGCAGCATCGTTATGGTCGATCCGAAATCCAGCGAATCCCAGTGCGCGGAGGCACCCCCATGACCGAACAGCACACCACCGACGAGACGCGCGCGAAGGACGCCCGGGCGCCCCACCCGGACGATGCACGCAAGCCCGCGTCTCCCGCGGACCTCAAGCCCGTGGGATGGAAGTTCACCGCGAAGAATGCCTGGCGCGAGTTCGGCTCCGACCAGTGCACCGACCTGGCCGCGGCTCTGACCTACTACACGGTGCTTGCCCTGTTCCCCGGGCTGATGGCGCTGGTCTCATTGTTGGCGCTGTTCGGGCAGTCGGAAGGTGGCATCGAGCAGCTGATGAACATCGTCCGCCAGCTGGCGCCGGCCGATGCGATCAGCCAGATCGAGGGTCCGCTGACCCAGATGGTGAACTCTCGCGGTACCGGGCTCGCGCTGGTGATCGGCCTGTTGTCGGCGCTGTGGTCGGCGTCGGGTTATGTGGGTGCCTTCGGTCGCGCGATGAACCGCGTCTACGAGGTCAGCGAGGGTCGTCCGGTGTGGAAGCTGCGCCCGGTGAACCTGGCCATCACCGTCTTCTGCGTGCTGGTCGCAGCGTTGATGCTGGTGGCGCTGGTCATCAGCGGTCCGGTCGCCGGGGCGATCGGGAACACTCTGGGCGTCGGCAACACGCTGGTGACGGTGTGGTCCATCGCCAAGTGGCCGGTGATGCTGGCCCTGGTCGTGCTGCTGGTCGCGGTGCTCTACCACTTCACCCCGAATGTCCGTCAGCCCAAGTTCCGCTGGATCTCGGTGGGTGCCCTGGTCGCGATCGGCGTCTGGCTCGTCGCCTCCCTCGCCTTTGCCCTCTACGTCTCGAGCGCAGGCAACTACTCCAAGACCTACGGCGCGCTGGCGGGCGTGATCGTCATGCTCTTGTGGATCTGGCTGACCAATCTGGCGCTGCTGTTCGGCGCCGAGGTCGACTCGGAGCTGGAACGGGCCCGTGAGCTCCAGGCGGGGATGCCCGCGGAGCAGAGCCTCCAGCTGCCGCCGCGGGACACCTCCGGCATCGAGAAGACCGAGAAGAAGCAGGCCGCGGCCGAACAGGAGGCGCGCGAGGTGCGCCTCAACTCCGGTAGCTCTCCGCTGGCGGCCTCCCGCCGCAACGAGAAGGCCAAGCAGAAGGGCGAGGGTCCCGACGGCAAGGATCTCGACGAGGACGGGTTCGTCCTCGAGGAGTGACGCAGCCTAGGATCACCCGGTGCCTGACACTGCCCCTAAGCACCCCGAGCCACTCGAGGGGATTGATCCAGCAGACCTCGACGCCCTCGGGCGGATCCTCGATGAGTTGGCTGCCCTGCCCCCGGACCACCCCGACCAGGTTGCCGCCAAAGTCGCCTTCAACCGCTTTCGCCGGCAGGTGCGTCAGGCTCGCCAGCGCGCCTACCGCCAGCCGATCATCGACGCGGACAATGCGGTGCTGGCACTGACCGCGACCGGCGCCCCGCAGCGGATCGACGACGAGACCGCCGGCATCCCGCTGGTGTCCTCGGCTCCCGGCGCCACTGCCGGGACACTGATCGAGCCGCGCGACTGTTACATCTGCAAGAACGACTACACCCAGGTCGACGCCTTCTACCACTGGCTGTGCCCGGCCTGCGCTGCGAAGTCACACCTCAAACGCGACCAGGGCACGGACCTGACCGGACGTCGTGCGCTGCTCACCGGCGGACGCGCGAAGATCGGCATGTACATCGCCCTGCGGCTGCTGCGCGACGGCGCCGACCTGACGATCACCACCCGCTTCCCGCACGACGCAGCGCGGCGGTTCGCGTCCATGCCCGATTCTGACCAGTGGATCGACCGCCTCGGCATCGTTGGCATCGACCTGCGAGACCCAACCCAGGTGGTGGCGCTGGCCGACGAGGTGTCGGCCCGCGGACCCCTGGACATCCTGATCAACAACGCCTGCCAGACGGTCCGGCGCTCGCCGGGCGCCTACACGCACCTGGTGGAGGGCGAGAAGGCGGCGCTGCCGAGTGATCGTCCGATGCCCCGGATGCTCACCTTCGACCGGATCTCCGAGGCCCACCCGGCATCGCTGGTGGGCGCGGGAGGCTCGCTGAACGGGGAACTCGCCAGCCAGTCGGCCGCCTCGATGACCGCTCTGGCATTGGAGGCCGGGCATGCATCGCTGGAACGCCACTTGGCCGGCACAGCGCTGGACGCGGGCGGACTGCTTCCCGACCTGGCGAGCATCAACTCGTGGACCAAGACCGTCGACCAGGTCGATCCGCTGGAGATGCTCGAGGTCCAGCTCTGCAATGCAACCGCCCCGTTCATCCTGGTCAGCCGGTTGCGTGAGGCGATGCGCCGGTCGCCCGCGCGGCGCAAGTACGTGGTCAACGTCTCCGCGATGGAGGGCCAGTTCGGACGTCGGTACAAGGGCGCC
>DGKN01000018.1:5206-21497 GCA_002387005.1 Propionibacteriaceae bacterium UBA4569 | reverse complement strand
CGTGGTGGTGAGGCCGAGCGCCTTGAAGGCGGCGATGGCCTGGGCCGCGTCGGCCTTGGGAGTGTCGCTGACAGCCAAGGCTCCGCGAGCCTGCCCGTTCCATCCGACGAGGACCACCGTCTGCCCCTTTGCCTCGGCCGCTGCCACCTCGGCCGTCAGCTCGGCCGGAATCTCGTACCCCTGCTCCCGCAGCAGGGCCGGGTTGCCGGCCAGCGAGGGACGTCCGTCGACAGTGGCCTGGACACCGCGTCCGGGGATGTTGGTGAACTCGGTGACCTGCGCCCCACTGGCGTCGGCAAGGGACGCGATGGCGCGGGCGATCGGGTGCTCGGAGTGGCCCTCGAGGGCTGCGGCGACGCGTTCCAGTTCGTCGACGGCAGTGCCCTCGGCGGGCGGGGTCGCTGCGACGGACATTTCGCCGGTNNCGATTGGGTGCTCCGAGTGCGACTCGATGGCGGCAGCGGGCAGCAGCACGTCCGCGGGGGAGTGGCCGGGCATGGGGATGACGTCGGTGACGGTCATCACGCCGGTGGTCAGGGTGCCGGTCTTGTCGAGGAAGACCTGCTTGACGTCGTTGGCCTGCTCCAGCGCCTGCGGGCCGCGAATGACGATGCCAAGCTGGGCACCGCGTCCCGTGCCCGCCAGCAGGGCGACCGGGGTCGCCAGGCCGAGGGCGCAGGGGCAGGCCACGATCAACACGGCGACCGCGGACGTGAAGGCGAAGGCGGTGCCAGTCATTGCGACGAACTTCCACCCGACGAAGGTGACCAGCGCAATCGCGATGACGATGGGGACGAAGACCCCGGAGATGCGGTCGGCCAGCGCCTGGGCCGCGGCCTTTCCCGTCTGGGCCTGCTCGACGAGACGTCCGATGTGGCTGAGCTGGGTGTCTGCACCGACGGCGGTGGCGCGCACGACGAGTCGTCCCGAGGTGTTGGTGGTGGCACCGATCACCGTGTCGCCGGGGCCCACTTCGATCGGCACGGACTCACCGGTGACCATCGCGTTGTCCACGGCGGAGAGGCCCTCGACCACCTCGCCGTCGGTGGCGACCTTCTCACCAGGACGGACGACGAACTCGTCGCCCACGCGCACGGTGCCGATCGGGACGAGGCGTTCGACTCCGCCCTCCAGGACGGTCGCCTCCTTGGCGCCCATCTCCAGCAGCGACCGCAGGGCAGAGCCTGCTTGCTGGCGGGAGCGGGCCTCGATCCAGCGTCCGAGCAGCAGGAAGGAGATGATCGCGACGGCAGCCTCGAAGTAGATGTTGCCGGACGGCGAACTGTGCCCCAGGTGCAGCTCGAAATCGTGCTTGTAGGGCAGGTAGCCCGCGTAGCCGAAGAAGAGCGCGTACATGCTCCAGAAGTAGGCGGCGAAGGTGCCCATGGTGACCAGGGTGTCCATGGTCACCGTGCCGTGCCGCAGGTTGACGAAGGTCGACTTGTGGAATGGCCAACCCGCCCAGAAGACGGTCGGCGTGGCGAGGATCCAAGAGGCCCAAGCCCAGCCCGGCACCTGCAGGGCGGGGACCATGGCCATCGCCACCACCGGGATCGACCAGATCATCGAGCGGATCATCCGGCGCTTCAGGTCGGCAGCGTGGTCAGGCAGTGGGGCATCGGGCACCGGGATGCTCGCGCCATAGCCAGCCTTCTCCACGACCTTGATCAAGTCCTCGCTGCTGACGGTCTCCGGCGCCAGCACCGTGGCCCGTTCGGTGGCGTAGTTGACGGTCGCGCGGGCGCCGTCGACTCGGTTCAGCTTCTTCTCGATGCGGGCAGCACACGACGCGCAGGTCATGCCCTGCAGGTCGAGTTCGACGGTGTGGCGTGCGTCCGTGGTCATGGTGGGCAACAGCTGCTTCTTCCGTGCTGGTGGGGTCTGCGCCTGGCTCCCGCGAGAGGGGACTGGCCCGGAGTAAGGCTCGGGGCCTGTCGGGCGCTTGTCAGTCGGTGTCAGGCGGGGACGACGGTGTACTCGCCGGCCTCGGCGACGGCGTCCTTGACGAGCTCCAGGTCGACCGGGGCGTCGGAGGTGACGGCCATGGTGCCGCCCTCGAGCTGGACGTCGACCGACTGCACGCCGTCGATGGCCGAGACCTCCTCGGTGACGTGGTTGACGCAGTGACCGCAGGTCATGCCGGTGACGATGTAGTTGCTGATCATGGAATCCTCCGTATTGGTGCTGTTCGTTGATCGTGCTGGTTGGGCTTGGTTGGATGCAGACCCTCAGGAGCGGACGAGCCGGGCGATCGCCAGGCTGGCCTCGCGGATCTTCTCGTCCGCCACCGGTCCACCCTGCTCAGCCGCATGGCGGACGCAGTGGTTGAGATGCTCGTCCAGCAGCCCGAGGGCCACTGATTCAAGTGCGCTGGTGGTGGCAGATATCTGCGTCAAGATGTCGATGCAGTACTTGTCGTCCTCGATCATCTTCTGCAGGCCACGCGCCTGACCCTCGATGCGGCGCAGCCGCTTGAGGTAGGCATCCTTGTCGTGGATGTAGCCATGGGTGGGATGCTCTTCGGACATGCCCCGACCATACCCCATGGGGGTACTCAAACCCAAATGCCGGCGCACGCCAGAATCATCAGGCTCCGAGCAGGGAAGTGCTTGATCAGCTTGGCACCGAGGCGCCCGGTCTGTGCACACCCGCTGTGGACAAGAGGCCCACGAAGTGCCCTATAGCGCACCCGACGGGGTGTGTGTCAAACCCTTGTCTCGTTCTGGGCGTGTGACATTGTGCACAGCCAGGCATTGTTGGGAAATTCCGCCCAGGCGGACATTTGTCCTAGTCGGCGGTCAGTTGGGAGTTTGCGGGAGCACGTTGCCCACAGGCCGGACTGGCTTGTCCACAGGGGGTCCCCAGGGCACTCCACAAACGCTTGCCGGTTCTCCACAGGGCCTGTGGAAAACTCTTCAGCCCAGGAACATGCGGCAGTGCTGCCCTGCCCCCGGAGCGGGTACCGTGTCCCTGCGCGGGAGCCTGCCGATGCCGAAAATCTGTCAGTGGCTCTCGCAAGACTGTCGTCGAGGGTCTGGGCACGCCGGGCGCAGGACGTAGCGAGGAGCAGCGATGGGCGAGAACCCCGGCATGGGCCAGGCACCGGCCGGCATCGACCGCACCCCGCCGCAGGACCTGGCGGCCGAGCAGTCCGTGCTCGGGGCGATGCTGATGAGCAAGGACGCCATCGCCGACGTCGTCGAGGTGGTCAAGGGTCGCGACTTCTACCGTCCCGCGCACGAACTGATCTATGACGCGATGCTCGACCTGTACGGACGCGGTGAGCCGGTCGACCCCATCACCGTTGCCGACGAACTCGGCAAGCGAGGCGAACTGGAGCGGGTCGGCGGCGCGCTGTACCTGCACGACCTGCTGGCATCGGTCGCTGTCGCGGCGAATGCCGGCTACTACTCCGAGATCGTCCGCGACAAGGCGGTGCTGCGACGGTTGGTCGAGGCCTCCATCAAGGTCTCCCAGCTGGGCTACCAGGGCCAGGGCGACGTCACGGACATCGTGGATGCGGCGCAACAGGCGATCTATGAGGTGTCCGAGGGCAAGACCTCCGAGGACTACACCCCCCTGTCGCAACTGATCGAGCCCACCATCGACGAGATGGAGGCCATCGGCAACCGCGGCGGCATGATGTCCGGCGTTCCGACCGGGTTCGCCGAGCTCGATGAGCTCACCAACGGTCTGCATTCTGGTCAGATGATCATCATTGCGGCCAGGCCGGCAATGGGCAAAGCGCTCGCTCTCGACACTCCCCTGCCCACCCCGACCGGCTGGACGACGATGGGCGAGGTCCAGGTCGGCGACGAGCTGTTGGACGCCTGCGGTAGGGCGACTCGGGTTGTTGCTGCCACCGAGTTGATGCACGAGCGCCCGTGTTACCGGGTGACCTTCTCGGATGGCACCCAGGTCATCGCCGACGCCCAGCACGAGTGGCGGGCCGACAGCCGGGCCTCGCGCCGTCAGCCAGCTTCCCGAGGGGGCCTGTACCCGGTCGCAGCCGTTCAGCGGCTCGGCAGACTGACCGCAAACCCCGACCGGCTGCCCAGCGCACCGCTGCCCTTCGAAGACTTGTGCGACTTGGCAGGCAACGAGTTCAGGAGCCAACTCCGCTCCACCCTTCGCGGGTTGGGCTCATCGACCAGGGTGCCGGTCGTCGTGAGCGGGCCTGAGCGAAGCTATGTCTGGCACAAGCCCGCGTACGATCCCGCTCCCGTTCTGGGCCAGCTCTGGGAGTCGGTCCAGACGAAGGATGACCGCCGGATGGTGCATGCGCCAACCGTGACCACCGAGGAGATGGCAGCGTCCGTGCGGGTCGGCGATGGACGTTCCAACTGGTCGGTCCCGGTTGCCAAGGCGCTAGACCTGCCGGTCGCGCCGTTGCCGATCGATCCCTACTTCCTCGGCGTATGGCTGGGAGACGGCCACTCTGCGGGTGCCAGGTTCACGTCGGCGGATCCCGAGATCGCAGACCACCTCACGAACCGTGGGCTGGTGGTCAGGCAGCAGAGCGGACTGAACTACGGGGCGTCCTTGCCGGGCTCGTCCGGCACCACGATCCAGACCCTGCTGCGCGAACACGGACTGCTGAAGAACAAGCACATCCCGATGGCCTACCTGCGGGCTTCGTCCGAGCAACGTCTGGACGTGCTGCGCGGCCTGCTGGACACCGATGGGACCGTGACGAACAAGGGGTCAGTTCAGCTCGTCCTGACGAACTCCAGGCTCGCCGAGGATGCCTATGAACTGATCGTCAGCCTCGGCATGCGGTGCAGCCGTCGCATCCGTGCGGTGAAGGGTCGCTCGCAGGAGACCAGCACCGCCCACATCCTGAACTTCACCGCCGGGGCCGAGGTGTTCGGGCTGGCACGCAAGCAGGAGGCCCTGCGCCAGAACGCTCGCCCATCCACGTCACTGTCCGCCCGCTACGTCACGGCTGTTGAACCCGTCGCGTCGGTGCCCGTTCGCTGTGTGCAGGTGGACAACGAGGAACACCTCTACCTCTGCACTCGGTCCATGATTCCCACGCACAATTCGACGCTGGCCTTGGACTTTGCCCGCGCGGCAGCCATCAAACACCATCTGACAACGGCTTTCTTTTCCCTCGAGATGAGCAAGACCGAGATCGTGATGCGTCTCCTCTCGGCCGAAGCACAGGTCGCGCTGAACCACATCCGCGGCGGCAAGATGACCGAGGAGGACTGGTCGCGCGTCGTCCGCAAGACCGCGCAGGTCTCGGAGGCACCGTTCTACATCGACGACTCCCCCAACCTGACGATGATGGAGATCCGCGCGAAGGCCAGGCGCCTGAAGCAACGCAACGACCTCAAGCTCGTCATCATCGACTACATGCAGCTGATGACCTCCGGCAAGAAGGTCGAGAGCCGTCAGCTGGAGGTCTCGGAGTTCAGCCGCCAGATCAAGCTGCTGGCCAAGGAGCTGGAGCTTCCCGTCATCGCCCTGTCGCAGCTCAACCGTGGCCCGGAACAGCGCACGGACAAGAAGCCGATGCTGTCCGACCTTCGCGAGTCAGGCTGCCTCACCGCTGGAACGCGGGTTCTGCGCGCGGACACGGGCGCCGAGATCACGATGGGCGAGCTGTTGGCGGGCGCGGAACGCAACATCCCCGTGTGGTCGCTCAACGAGAACCATCGGCTGGTGCCAGTGACGATGACGCATGCCTTCCCCAGTGGAACGAAGCCGGTCTTTCGCCTGACACTCACCTCCGGTCGCGTCATCGAGGCGACGGCAAACCATCCCTTCCTCACCTGGGAGGGATGGATGCCCCTTGGTGAGCTGGTGGAGGGAACCCGACTGGCGACACCCCGCACGTCCCCAGAGCCGATTGAGCCTCAGACCATGGACGAGGACGAGGTGGTGCTGCTCGGGCACCTGATCGGGGACGGGTCGTTCGTACGACGCCAGCCGATCCGTTACGCGTCCATCGACGAGCACGACCTCGCCGCCGTATCAGCGGCCGCCAAGCGCCGCTTCGGCATCACCGGAATCCGTGATGAGTACGCGGCTGCGAGGGTGACCACCCTGCGGTTGCCCGCCCCTTACCGACTGACGCATGGGCGCCGTAACCCGATCGCGGCGTGGCTGGACGAGTTGGGACTGTTTGGTCTGCGGAGCCACGAGAAGTTCGTCCCTGAGTGCGTGTTCCGGGCTCCCAACGAGCAGGTCGCACTGTTCCTGCGTCACCTGTGGGCGACGGACGGATCGGTGCGCTGGGACGACCGTGCCGGACAGGGACGCATCTACTACGCGTCCACAAGTCGGCGTCTGGTCGACGATGTCGCACGACTACTGCTGCGGTTCGGCATCGTCGCCAGAATCAAGACCGTCAAGCAAGGAGCCCATCGGGACGGTTACCACCTGATCATCAACGGGGTGGACCAGCAGAGGACCTTCTGCGAGCAGATCGGAGTCCACGGCAACCGAGGGGCCAAGTGCGACGAGGTCTACCTGGCACTCACGAACGTCAAGGCCAACACCAACCTCGACACCGTGCCGCGCGAAGTGTGGGAGTCCGTGCGCACTGGTCTGACCGCGAAGGGCATGACCCATCGTGAGTTCGCGTCCGCCATGTCCGTCCAGTTCTGCGGATCAACCCTGTGGAAGCACGCGCCAAGCAGGCAGCGCCTCGCCCGAGTCGCGACCCTGCTCGAGGATGAGCACCTGCAGGCGCACGCGACCAGTGACGTCTACTGGGATGCCGTGCAGAGCATCGAGCCCATCGGGGAGCAGGAGGTCTACGACGCCACCGTGCTGGGCACCCACAACTTCATCGCGGACGGCATCATCGTCCACAACTCCTTGGAGCAGGACGCCGACATGGTCATCCTTCTCAATAGGGAGGACGTCTACGATCGCGACTCCTCCCGCGCCGGCGAGGCGGACCTGATCGTCGCCAAGCACCGAAATGGTCCGACGGCGACGATCGTCACCGCTTTCCAGGGGCATTACTCGCGCTTCGTCGACATGCAGCACTGAATGCGGTCGCGGCGGCTATCAATGGCAGCTGCAGTCACCGTCGAGGGGCACGCGCGCTTCCATCCCACTGAGAATCGGACGTGAGCGAACCACATCCGCGACTGGAACGTTCAAGTGCGCCGAGTCGTCCGTTCTTCAGTGCAGCTGGCTTGAGGACCCCTCAAGAGGCTCGGGGATTGTGGCCTGTCAGCTCCGCTTGATGACCGTCCCGGCCAGTTCCTTCTCGCCCGGACGAACCAGCGGACCGACCAACTCGTGGGCCACGTAGGGCTCCTCTAGGAACGAGACTTCATCCTCGGACAGCTGGAGAGCCAGAGCTCGCACGGCCTCGTCCACCCGGCTCGGCTTGGAGCAACCCACGATCGGCGCCTCGACACCGCGGGCCCACTGCCAGGCCAGTGCCACGTCGGCCATGGGGACGTCGTGGTCGCGCGCGACCTTCGCCACGCGCTCGATGACGGGCATGTCCAGCTCTCGTCCGCGGTCGTACTTCTGCTTCATCGTGCCGTCGGTGGTCGAGCGCACCGAGTCGGAATCCCAGGTCGGGCGCGTGAGGTGTCCGGAGGCGAGCGGGCTGTAGGGGGTCAGCGCCATTGCGTACTGGCGCGCCACCGGGATCAGTTCGCGCTCGTCCTCGCGGTAGAGGAGGTTGTAATGGTTCTGCAGGCTGGCAAAGCGCGTCCAGCCGTTCTGGTCGGCCACCGCCTGAAGGTTGTGCAACTGGTAGCCGTACATGGCTGATGCACCGAGCGCGCGCACCCGTCCGTCGGCAACCAGACCGTGCAGCGCCTCCATCGTCTCTTCCATCGGCGTCTCGTAGTCGAAGCGATGAATGATGTAGAGGTCCAGGTAGTCGGTGCCGAGGCGCTCCAGCGTGCCGGTGATCTCCCGCTCGATCGCCTCCTTGGAAAGGTGTCCATCGTTGAAGTAGACCTTGGACGCGAGGACGACGCTCTCCCGGGACNNGGGACACCTGGAGCCGTCGTAGTGATTCGCCGATGAACTTCTCGCTCGTGCCACGCGCGTAGGTGTTGGCGGTGTCGATGAAGTTCACGCCCAGTTCGAGCGCCCGCTGGATCACCGCCTGGGTCTCGTCCTGGCCGATCACCCACTGGTGAAAGTCGGGGAAGACCTCACCGAAGCTCATCCCGCCGATGCACAGCCGGGGGATCGTGATGCCGGATTGGCCAAGGTTGGTGGTTTCCATGCTTCCTCCATTGCTCGTCGTTGTCGACGTCGGCTCGGGCCGGAAATGCTCGTCACCAGCGACTCTGCCACTTCATCCCAAGGCAGATGCTCGTCTGGAAGCGCAGGATGAGTCGCCCAAATCCGTGGAGAGCGACCCCAGCACCCCCGCTGGAGAATCTTGGGCGACAATCCATGGCCTCGGGCAGGTCAGTGGTTGCGGTTGCGCGCCGCCACCTGCCAGCGGTCCACCTCGTCCAGTCGTTCCCCGTCCCAGTTCCCGACGACGAACTCGTCGGCCAGGGCCACCGCATTGCAACAGTGGTTGGGAACCACGCGCACAGTGCTGCCCAGCGGCGGCAGCGGGCCATCCAGCTCGCACACGGCGTGGTGCTCCGAGAGCATGACGATGCGGGCGTCCGGGTGGTCGAGCAGGCGTCCCGATCCGCTGGCCCACGCCGGACGGTCGGCTGCCAAGGCCTTGGACCCGGCATCCAGCACCAGTCGTCCGCCGGCATGGCTGACGACCGTCGCGTGCACGGTCAGGGCGATGTCGCCTGCCGTGCAGGCACCGAGTTCCCACTGTTGGGCGTCGTTGAAGACATAGGCGCCGGGACGCAGTTCGGTCAGCACACCGGAACGGACGAACTGGGCGCTGGGTGAGGATCCGCCGCTGACAACGGGGGACGCGATCCCTTGAGCCGACAAGGAGCCAACGGCGGCCGACAGCGCGTCCTGTTCGGCGGCGGCGACCTGGGCGCGGGTCTCGGGCGAGTAGGAGTGCCCCGGGAAGGTGAAGACACCAGCCACCTCCAACCCGGCCTGGTTCGCCGCTGCGGCGACCGCTCCCGCCTCGGCCGGGCCGGCACCCGTCCGGTGGTGCCCGGAATCGATCTCGACCAGCACCTGGGCCGCGGGGCAGTGCCGGGCGATCTGGCGCGCACCGTCCACGGAGTCGACACCCACCCGGACGGATGCCTGCTCCCGCAGGCATCGCAGCCGGGCGCCGGACTTCTCGTCCACCCAGACCGGGTAGGCCACGGTGATGTCGTCGAAACCGGCGGCAGCGAAGACCTCGGCCTCCCCCAGCGTCGCGACAGTGATCCCGCGGGCGCCGGCGTCACGCTGCAGACGGGCAATCTCGAGGCATTTGTGGGTCTTGACGTGCGGCCGCAGGTCCAACCCCTGCCCGCCGACCAGTGCAGCCATCGCGTCGATGGTGCGCTGCAGCACGGCGGGGTCGATCACCAGGCGGGGAGTCGCATTCATGGGCCCGACGATAGTTTCCGGCGTAGCCTTGAGGCAGGAGGAATCATGAGTACGCAAACCAGCCGCATGGCCTCTGGCCAGGGATTCGTCGCAGCGCTCGACCAGAGCGGCGGCTCAACCCCCAAGGCACTGAAGCTGTACGGCATCGACGAGAGCAAGTACGGCAGCGAAGCCGAGATGTTCGAGCTGATCCACCAGATGCGCGAACGCATCATCACCTCGCCGTCGTTCACGAGCGAGAAGATCCTGGCGGCCATCCTCTTCGAGAAGACGATGGACTCCCAGGTCGAGGGCAAAGACACCGCCGCCTACCTCTGGGAGAACAAGCAGATCCTGCCCATCCTGAAGGTGGACAAGGGCTTGCAGGACGCGTCCGAGGGCGTCCGGATGATGAAGCCCATCCCCGACCTGGACGACCTGCTGGCGCGGGCCGTCGACAAGGGCATCTTCGGCACCAAGATGCGCTCGGTGATCCAGAACGCCGACCCGGGCGGCATCCACGCGATCGTCGAGCAGCAGTTCGACGTCGCGAACAAGATCCTGGCCCGCGGGCTGGCGCCGATCATCGAACCCGAGGTCGACATCAACGCCCCCGACAAGGAGGCGGCCGAAGACCTGCTGCACGAGGAACTCCTCGCGCATCTCGACGCCCTGGGCGACGACAAGCAGGTGATGCTCAAGCTCACCATCCCGACCAAGGACGACCTGTTCGTCGACCTGATCGCGCATCCGCGGATCCTGCGGGTGGTGGCCCTGTCGGGCGGCTATTCGCGTCAGGAGGCCAACGAGCGCCTGGCCCGCAACCACGGGCTGATCGCGTCCTTCTCCCGCGCGCTGACCGAGGGTCTGTCGGCCGACCAGAGCGAGGAGGAGTTCGACCAGATGCTCGCCAACTCCATCGACGAGATCTACCAGGCGTCGATCACCTGATCGTCGCGGGAACCCAACCACACAAGAAGAGGGCGGCGCCGTCGGACGAGGGTCCGGCGGCGCCCGCCCACGCTCGGCGCGCCGCTCCTCATCGAGGGCTGAGCGCGGCGGGCGGGGCTACTGCTTGGGCCGTCCGCTCATCGAGGTGCGAATCCACCCCATGATCCCGGGACCCGCGACTGCCCCGCCCAGACCGCCGGTCGCCCCACCGATGATGAGGCCGTTGACCTTGTCGTTGCAGCCGGCACACACGCTCTGGCCAGGGGCGTGGGTCGTCCGGCGCTGAGCATCGCCCTGCCGCACTTGTCGCACTTCATGGTTCCTCCTGGGTCGGGTGTGCTGACGAGTAGGGGACGAAGAGTTAGGCGCGGGCGGTTCCCGCGGCGCAAGCGATGGATTCATTGCCGAGTTCTGCGCCAGTCCCCCGGGGGCCGCTGGGCAACGAACGGATATGGCAAGGATCTCAGCGCACACCATCCGGTAGACCACGCCGGGAGACATTCGTAACGATCTGATCAAACGCTTGACCATGGTGCGGCATCCGATCTAGCCTCTGATTAATCGTTTATCCAAGGAGGCAGTCGCTGATGACCGAACCGGTGTTCTTCCAGCCGGAAGGGGCGTGGGTGGGTGACGTCATCCCATACCGCCACGACGGCGACTTCCTGCTCTACTACCTGCACGAGCAGCGGCGCGACCCCAAGCCCGGGACCCCCTGGCACCTGGTGATGACCAGCGACCTCGTGCACTATTCGGACCGGGGCGAGGCCCTCCCCAGCGGTGGCGCCGCGGCGCCCGACCTGAATGCCTACACCGGCAGCATCGTGCAGGACGACGAGGGCACGCACCACCTCTTCTACACCGGACAGAACCCCACCCGCACGGCGCCCGATGGTCGTCCACTTCAGCTGGTCATGCACGCCGTCAGTGACGACCTCACCACCTGGACCAAGCTGCCCGAGGACACCTTCGGCGCGCCAGAGGGCTACGACCCCAGCGACTGGCGAGACCCCTACGTCTACCGCACCTTCCCGGACGCGGACTGGCAGCTGGTGTTGGCCGCTCGCTTCGACCAGGGGCCGGAACGTCGCCGTGGCGTGGTGGCGCGGCTCACCAGCCCCGACCTCAAGACCTGGACGATCGCCGAACCCCTGTGGGCCCCGAACCGGTTCATCACGCAGGAATGTCCCGAGGTGTTCGCGATCGGCGAGTGGTGGTACCTCGTCTACTCCGAGTTCACCGATGCCTTCGTGACCCGATACCGGATGGCGCGCACCCCGGAGGGACCGTGGATCGCCCCGAGGTTCGACTCGCTGGACGGTCGTGCCTTCTACGCAGCCAAGTCAGCCGAGCGCGATGGACGCCGGATCTTCTTCGGGTGGATCGCCACCCGTGAGGGCTCGACCGACGATGGTCCTTGGCAGTGGGCCGGCAGCATGTCGACGCTGGAAGCGGTCCAGGCCGCCGACGGGACCCTCGACTTCCGGATCCCGTCCGAGGTGCTGGACAGCTTCACCTCCTCCGAGACCTGGACCTTGCCGGCCGCGCAGCTCGTCGCCCCCACCGAGTACCTGGGCTGCGTGGCACCCGGTGAATTGCCCGAGCAGTTCCGGCTCTCGCTCGACATCACGATCGAGGCCGACACCAAGCAGGCCGGCGTCCTGTTGCACTGCGACGCGGACGGCGAGACGGGTTATGCCCTCCGGCTGGAGCCGCAGGCACAACGGATGGTCCTGGACCGCTGGCCCCGAAAGGCGACCGGAACCGAGCAGTGGCAGGTCTCCGGCGACGTCCCCCACTGGATCGACCTGGAACGCCCCGCCGGCCTGGCGCCCGGGAGCCACCACCTCGACGTCGTCGTCGACGGTCAGCTGCTCGTGGCCAACCTCGACCACCGCACCTGCCTGTCCACGCGGCTCTACGACCACACCGGGGGCCACGTCGGCTACTTCGCCTGCGACGGGACAGCCTCCGTCCCCCACATGACGCTCTCGACGCGCCCCACGAACTGAACCTCGCCAAACACACCATCCCCGCACGGGGAATCATTCAAGGAGAAGACAATGAAGCGCTCCGAATTCCTTGGGCTCATGGCAGCAGCAGCCTTGGCCCCCTCCCTGTCGGCCTGTGGCGGCAAATCCGCCGAGCCCACAGCGGCCAGCAGCGCTGGCGTCGCAGTGAGCGGCGACATCAAGCCTCGAGAGATCTCCTGGTTGCTCTCGCGCCCCGCCAATGGAGCCGTCATCCAGGCCATGACGCAGATCGCCAAGGACTACGCCCAGCAGCAGCCGGGCTTCTCGTTGAAGCTCATCACCACCCCCGACCGTCCGAGCTACCTGCAGAAGTTCCAGACCCTTGCCGCGGCCAACCAGCTCCCTGAGCTGTTCGACACCGACGCGACCCCCTATGCCCAAAAGCTCGCGAAGCAGGGACGGATGGTCGACGTCAAGGCGCTGCTGGACGACTTCGGGATGACAGACGACTTCCGTCCGGCAGCGCTCGACTACCAGCGTTTCGACGACGGGTCGCTCTACATGATCCCGCTCGAGTTCGGGATCGAACTCTTCTGGTACAACAAGGCGCTGCTCTCCAAGGCGGGTGTGGAGGTCCCGGAGACGCTGGCCGACTTCGTGACCGCGAGCACCTCACTGCGCCAGGCAGGCATCACGCCCATCGCCCTTGACGGCAAGGACGGCTGGACCCTCGAGCGCTACATCGCGTACTACCCCTTCCGCCTGTCGGGCAAGGAGTACGTCACCAAACTCAAGCAGGGCCAGGCGACCTTCGCAGAGGACACGGGCCGCGCCGCTGTGCAGTGGATCAAGGACCTGGCCGACGCCGAGGCATTCCAGGACGGCTTCTCGTCCGCCGGATACACCGACGCCCAAAACCTCTTCACCTCAGGCAAGGCAGCCATGTACAACATGGGCACCTGGGAACTGCAGTCGCTCGCCACCGAGGCCCTGCCTGCGTCCATGCGCGACAACATCGGTTACTTCACGCTGCCGACCGTCGACGGCGCCAAGACCGCGTCCAACGAGTACACCGCCCCGAGCGGCATCGGGGCCGCCGTCAACGCGTCCACCTTTGACGCCCTGGTCAAGGACTTCCTCAAGTACGCCCTGACCGTGTATCCGAAGCTGTACGCCAAGGGTGGACTGCCCGGCCCGACCACCGAGGCACCCGTGATGCCGGCCAATGCGCTCCCGATCTACAAGCAAGCGCTGGCCGATGCCGACAAGGTGGGTTCAACCGCGCTGATGCCGTGGGACACGCAGTTGGACCCGACCTCCAACACCCTCCTCCAGCAAGAACTCACGCTCCTTGCCCAGGGCAACCTCGGCGTGGACGAGTTCATCAAGACGATGGACCAGGCCATCGCCACCAACGCCAAGAAGTACTTCAACTGACGGATTCCGGTGGCGGTGCCTCCCGGGCTGCCACCGGACGCCCGTCAACCTCACCGTCCCGTGAGGGGAAAGGCCAGACATGCTGCCGCAGCGATCCCGACTGTCCGTGGTGCTGTTCCTGCTACCCGCCCTGCTGCTGTTCGGCGGGGGCGTCCTGCTGCCGATCATCCAGTCTCTTGTGCTCAGCTTCTTCAGCTGGGACGGCATCTCCGACATGACCTTCGTCGGGCTACAGAACTACCAGCGCCTGCTCGGCGGCGACGCGATCTTCTGGACGGCCTTCCGCAACCAGTGGGGCTACCTGGTGACCTGCATCCTGCTGCAGATGGGCGGCGGACTGTTGCTGGCCTGCCTGCTGATGACGATCACCCGCGGCCGGGAGATCATCAAGGTGCTCTACCTGATGCCCGCCGTGATCAGCACCACGGCCATTGCCCTGCTCTTCCAGCGGATTTACTCCTTCGACCCGGCCGGGCTGCTCAACTCCGTCCTCAAGAGCATCGGGCTAGGCGGCCTGGCGCGGCCCTGGTTGAGCGACCTCCACACGGTGCTCACAGCGGTCTCCATCCCCGAGGGATGGCGTTTCCTGGGGCTGTACACGATCCTGCTCTACGCCGCGCTCCTGTCGGTGCCACAGGAACTCGAGGAAGCCGCGCGACTGGACGGCGCCAACGCCTGGAAGGTCTTCACGACCGTCCGCTTCCCCCACATCAAGCCCGTCTGGGCCACGACGCTGATCATGGCCACGACCTATGCGCTGCGCGGTTTCGACGTCCCCTATCTGCTCACCAACGGCGGGCCGGGGCAGGCGTCCGAACTGGTCACCACCTACATGTACAAGACGGCCTTCACCAGCACCGACTACGGCTATGCGAGCTCCATCGCCGTCTTCATCGTCCTCGAGTGCCTGGTTGCCGTTGGCGCGATCATCGCACTCACCCGCAGGGAGGCGGACTGACATGAACTTCACGATCCCAACCCCGGCGATCCTCCCGGGCTCGTCCGGGGCCAGCCGGACGGCCGATACCCGGCGGCGCAAGCTCAAGGCGTCCAAGATCATCTCCTGGGTGATCATCTCGCTGGTGCTCGTCCTGCAGGTTTACCCCTTCCTGTGGTTGCTGCTGACCAGCGTCCGGACGGCCGACGACTTCGCCGCCAACAGCGCCTTCGGCCTGCCCCACTCCTTCACGTTGAGCAACTTCACCCGCGCCATCAGCGAGGGGCAGCTGGGCACTAACATCTTGAACAGCTTCATCGTCACGGCCGCGAGCTGCCTGCTGATCGTGGTGTGCGGCATGACCGGCGCCTACGCCATCCAGGTGCTCGACTTCAAGGGCAGCAAGCTGGTGCGGGGGCTCTTCCTGATGGGCATCGTCGTGCCGGTGCAGGTGGCGCTGGTTCCGCTGTTCATCGACTACTCGAAGATCCACCTGCTCGACACCTACCAGTCCATGGTGATCCCGCTCGCCGGCTTCGCGCTGCCGATGGCTTTGTACCTGTTCATCTCCTTCTTCAGCTACATTCCACGCTCGATCTACGAGGCCGCCAGCATGGACGGCGCCAACCCCTACCGCGTCTTCTTCTCCATCACGCTGCCAATGTCGATGAACACGATCATCACGGTGGTCATGGTGAACGCGATCTTCATCTGGAACGACTTCATCTTCGCGAATACCTTCGTGCTCACCGACGGGTTGAAGACCATCCCGCTGGGGCTGCAGAACTACATCGGCGCCATGGGAAAGACGGACTGGACGGCGACCTTCGCGGCTGTCAGCATCACAGTCACGCCCCTGTTGCTCGTCTTCCTCGTCCTGAACAAGGCGATGATCTACGGGCTGGAGAGCGGCGCGACGAAGGGATGAGCCAGATGGACAACACTCAACGGCGCGTGACCCTGAAGGACGTTGCACTTGCCGCGGGCGTCTCGACCACCACCGTCTCGCACGTGATCAACGACAAGCGCGGCGTGCGCATTGGGGCCGACGCCCGGCAGCGGGTCAGGGAGGCCGTCGACCAACTGGGGTACAGGCCCAATGTGCTGGCCAAGAACCTGGTCGAGGGAGGCTCCGGCTTCATCGGTCTGGTCGCCGACTCGATCGCCTCGACGCCCTTCGCGGGCCAGATCATCCGCGGGGCGCAGGACGAGGCCTGGCGACACGGGCTCATCCTGCTGGTCGCCAACATCGAAGACAGTCACGAGGCCGAGCACCAGGCGATCTCCAAGATGCTGGGCTACAGCGTCCGCGGCATCCTCTACTCGAAGTGGTACCACCACCAGACGACGCTCCCGGCCGAACTGGTCGAAACGAACCACGTACTGGTGAACTGCTTCTCGGCGGGCACGTCAGCCCAGGCGGTCGTCCCGGATGAGGAGTCGGGGGCACGTGCGGCCGTCCGGCAACTGCTGGACGCTGGACACCAGCGCATCGCGCTGCTCAACACGAGTACGCCCTCCCCGGCGCACACCGGACGACTGGCTGGGTATCGAC
>DGKN01000018.1:0-5107 GCA_002387005.1 Propionibacteriaceae bacterium UBA4569 | reverse complement strand
GAAGGAGCAAGGGGTCAGCATCCCCGAGGACATCTCGGTGGTCGGGTTTGACGACCAGGAGGTCATCGCCGGGCACCTGCGGCCACCTCTTTCCACCGTTGCCCTGCCGCACTACGAGCTGGGAGCCACCGGGGTCCGGGTGCTGCTCGGCCTGGAGGAGCCTCCCGCCACGGGGCTGCTGCGCATCGCGTGCCCGCCCGTGCCGCGTCAGTCCGTCGCCTCGCCGAGTACGTCGCGCTCAACCTGATCCCGCCTCGCAGGGTCATGTGGATGGTGCCACTTGGCCGCGCGCGTGCTCTGTCCAGGACTGGGTGGCGAAACTCGAGCGTACGGGAGGAGAACGGCCCAGTTCGGGGTGCTGTGGTCTGCGGGCCGCACCCTCGCGGGGCTGTGATATCCCCTGGAGGGGTAANNTAAGAGTGGCCGAACGCGACGGGCCCTCCGGCCGCCATGAGCCCTGTCACAGCAGTCGCTCCACCCCAGGCACCTGCGCCTCGTCCCCGCCCTGACAGGGGCTGCGCTGCGCGGGCACCTCCACGTCGCGATGCCGACCGGTTGCGCTGTCCCCCCGGGCGTGGGCCCGAAGTCGGTCTTCTGCTAGGGCCGGGGCAGGCCGGCCGACCACAGCGCCGCGGCGATCAGGGCGGGCTGGCCGAACAACCGCGCGAGTCGCTTGCCATCGGTGTCGAGGCCAAAACCGTCTCGGCGCGCCGCATACTGGTCGATGTTTCCGGGGAAGATCGCGGCATAGAACCCAGCAAGGGCAACACCGGTCAGCCGGCGATGACGCGGCAGCGCCAGCATCGCGCTGCCGGCAAGGACTTCGGCGACACCGGAGCCGATGACCACGGAATCCTTGTCACCGGGGAACCAGTCGGGCACCTGTGCTTGGAATTCTTGACGCTTGAAGCTCAGGTGGGAGACGCCGGCGTAGACCATGAACGCTCCAAGCCCGATCCGTGCGAGCTTTTGGGAGCGGGGTGTGGTGGTGGGCATGGAATTGAACCTCCTGGATGGTGGTTGTCACTCGAGTTGGGTGGACAGGTCATCCAGGAATGCCTTCACCTGGACGAGCTTTTCTGGCGGGCCCGGGTAGAGCGCGAGCATCTCTGCGGGAACTCCGGTTGCCCTGCGCCGCAGCGAACTCCCCTCCTGGGTCAGGCTGATCAGGCGGCGACGTTCGTCGTTGTCGCTCCACGACCGGGTGACGAGACCAGCCTGCTCCAGCCGTCGCAGCAGCGGGGTCAGGGTGCCGCTGTCGAGGTGCAGTCGAGCTCCGATGTCATTGACACCGACGGGCTTGTCGGCGTTCCACAGGACGAGCATGACGAGGTATTGGGGATAGGTGAGGCCGATGTCCTCGAGCAATGGCCGATAGGCGCGCGTCACCGCCCTGCTGGCCCTGTACAGGGAGAAGCAGAACTGTTGCTCGAGGTCGGGGATCTGGTCACTCACACCCCAAGCATAACCTCAGGCACAATCAGATTGTGTGCCATCCAATTGCGCGCTACGTTGTCTAGCAACCGCGGGGCAGCCGAGCCCTCGCACACACGCCACGCCACCCAGGAGGCACCATGATCGAGATCGAACCCGTCTACACCACCGAGGCCATCGCCACCGGCGCGGGCCGCAACGGCCACGTCCAGACCGCCGACGGCCGGCTCTCGCTCGACCTGGCCACCCCGCAGGAGATGGGGGGCAGCGGTGAGGGCGCCAACCCCGAACAGTTGTTCGCCGCCGGCTACGCCGCCTGCTTCCACTCCGCCCTGCAGCTGGTGGCCCGTCACGCGCACAAGGATCTCGGCGATTCGTCGGTGGGTGCCCGGGTGAGCATCGGCAAGGCCGGTGAGGGGTTCGGCCTGGCAGTCACCCTTGAGGTCGTCATCCCCGACCTGCCCCACGACGAGGCGCAGCAGCTCGCCAACCAGGCCCACCAGGTGTGCCCCTACTCGAACGCGACCCGCGGCAACATCCGCGTCGACGTCGTCGTCGTCGAGGACTGACCCTCCCGCCTCGCCGAGGCCACCGCCTCCCGCCTCGACGTGGGCATGGCCTACGTCAACGAGCACGGCACCAGTCTCGCCGGGCTGCCCTTTGGCGGGTGTGGACCGCTCCGGCTCGGACGGGACCTGGGCGACCACGGCGTCGACGCGTTCGTCAACAAGCGCCTGGTCTGCGTTTCCGACCCCGTGGGCCCTGAGCAGTGAACCCCCCGCCCCCAACCCGGGGGCACAACCACCATTGACCATGGAACCACTGCACGAAACATCGAAAGGCAAATGCCATGTCCCGCATCCTGATGATCCTCACATCCCACGACCAACTTGGTGACACCGGCCGTAGGACCGGTTTTTGGCTCGAGGAGTTCGCCGCTCCCTACTACGTGTTCCGCGATGCCGGACACGACATCACCCTGGCCTCGCCGAAGGGCGGACGGCCGCCGGTCGACCCGACCAGCACGCTGCCGCAGATGCAGACCGACTCCAACCGTCGCTTCGAGGCCGATGACGCGGCAAAGGCTGCCCTGACGACCAGCATCCCTCTGTCGAAGGTTGACGTGACCGAGTTCGACGCGGTCTTCTACCCGGGCGGCCACGGCCCGCTGTGGGACCTCGTGGACGATCCCGCCTCGAAGCAGATCATCCTCGACAGCGACGCTGCCGACAGGCCGCTGGGCCTGGTCTGCCACGCCCCCGGCGTGCTGCATGCGATCAAGAAGCAGGACGGGACGTCGTTCATCACCGACCGTTCGGTGACTGGCTTCACCAATGGCGAGGAGGAGGCCGCCGGGCTGACCGCCATCGTCCCGTTCCTGGTCGAGGACTCCCTCAAGGAAGCGGGGGCCCGCTACAGCAAGGGCCCCGACGGTGACAATTACGTCGTCACGGACGGCACGCTTGTCACCGGGCAGAATCCGGCCTCGTCGGCTGATGCCGCCCGCCGTCTCCTCGACCTGCTGACCCACTGACCACCCACAGGAGTACAGGGATGACCACACACACCCGCGAGATTCACCTCGCCTCCCGCCCCGAGGGCAAGCCCACCCTTGACAACTTCCGCACCGTCGAGGTCGACCTGCCCGACCTCGACGACGGTCAGGTCCTCGTCCGCAACACCATCATGTCGGTGGACCCGTACATGCGCGGCCGCATGAACGACGTCAAGTCCTACGTGCCCCCCTTCCAGATCAACCAGCCGCTGGACGGCGGCGCCGTCGCCACGGTGATCGAGTCACGNNGGGCACCACGGTGACCCACGGCCTGGGGTGGCGGGAACACGCCATCCTGGCCGGTGATGCGGTGCGGCCGCTGACAGCCGGGGACGTGCCGGACAGCGCCTACCTGGGCGTACTGGGCATGCCCGGACTGACCGCCTACGCGGGCTTGCTGCTGGCCGCCGAGATGCGTGAGGGCGATGCGGTCTTCGTCTCCGGCGCGGCGGGAGCAGTCGGCTCGATCGTCGGACAGATTGCCCGGCTCAAGGGCGCCTCCCGGGTGATCGGCTCGGCTGGCACCCCCGACAAGATCGCCCGCCTGGAGGAGCTCGGCTTCGACGCCGCCTTCAACTACCACGACGGCGATGTGACCGAGCAGCTCGCGAAGGCCGCCCCGGAGGGCATCGACGTGTACTTCGACAACGTCGGCGGTGACCATCTGGAGGCCGCCATCGCGAACCTGCGCACCGATGGCCGGGTGGCGATGTGCGGGGCCATCAGCCAGTACAACTCCACCAAGCCGGCCACCGCCCCGCACAACCTGGCGCTGGCCATCGGCAAGCGGCTCACGCTGCGTGGGTTCGTGATCGCCAAGTACGCCGAGCAGGCGAGAGCCGACTTCGAGCGGGACATGGGCCGTTGGATCGCCGACGGCTCCATCCACTGGGACGAGACCGCCCGTGACGGTCTCGACGCCGCCCCACAGGCCTTCATCGATCTGCTGGACGGCGCCAACACCGGCAAGATGATCGTGAACCTCTGAGCAGGTCGTCGGCTGTCTTCAGCCGCGGTGGCATCACCCCGGACAGCGGAACCACTGTCAGGCTCGATAGCATCGAAGCACGATGGCCGTCGCCTGGGCCCAGTGCCCCGTCCCCGCGGCAGCCCGGAGAGGAGCACGAGAAACATGTCCTGGCTGGTCACCGGCGGAGCCGGTTACATCGGAGCACACGTGGTGCGCGCCTTCATCGAGCAGGGGATCACTCCGGTCGTCCTGGATGACCTGTCCAGCGGGCACGCGGAGTTCGTCCCGGACGGCGTGACCCTCATCCAGGCGCAGGTGCAGGACACCGGCGCCGTTCGCAAGGCCCTGCGCGAGCACGATGTCGCGGGCGTCATGCACATCGCCGGCTACAAGTACGCGGGCGTTTCGGTCACCCGTCCGCTGCACTGCTTCGAGCAGAACGTGCAGGGCACGGCGAGCGTGTTGCAGGCGATGCAGGACGAGGGCGTCAACAAGATCGTCTTCTCCAGCTCGGCTGCCGTCTACGGCACGCCGGACGTCGACATCGTCACCGAGGACTGCCCCACCCGTCCCGAGTCGCCGTATGGCCAGAGCAAGCTGATCGGCGAGTGGCTGATCGCCGACCAGGCCAGGGCGCTGTCGCTCACCGAGGGTGCGACCCCGCTGCAGCACGCCTCGCTGCGCTACTTCAACGTCGTCGGGTCAGGGTCCACGGACGTCTACGACACCAGCCCGCACAACCTCTTCCCGCTGGTGATCGAGGCCCTGCTGGCCGGCAAGACCCCGCGGATCAACGGCACCNNCCTGCGTGCGCGACTACGTGCACGTCGCCGACCTGGCCACCAGCCACGTCGCCGCCGCGAAGGCGATGGCCGAGGGGCGCGAGCTCGCGCCGGTCTACAACCTGGGTTCGGGGGACGGGCTGAGCGTGCGCCAGATCATGGACGCCATGCAGCGGGGCACCGGGCACAGCTTCGAGCCGGTGCTGGCGGAGCGTCGCCCGGGTGACCCCGCTCGGATCGTCGCCGACGGCACCGCCGCGGGCCGCGACCTGGACTGGAAGATGCGCCACTCCATCGACGAGATGGTGACCAGCGCCTGGCGGGCCCGCACCGCGCACTGACTGGCGCGGCTCCCGCCCCCCCGGG
>DGKN01000019.1 GCA_002387005.1 Propionibacteriaceae bacterium UBA4569 | reverse complement strand
TGCGTCCCTATCTGGGCCTCGTAGCGGTGGTCGCCGTGCTCCAACTCGTCGCGACAATCGCCTCCCTCTACCTGCCCAACCTCAACGCCCGGATCATCGACACCGGGGTCGCGCAGGGCAACACCCGCTACATCTGGGTGCACGGCGGCTACATGCTGGCCGTTTCCCTGGTGCAGGTCGCCGCGCAGATCGGCGCCACCTGGTGCGGCGCCCGCGTCGCCATGTCGCTCGGGCGTGACCTGCGCGAGGCGATCTTCGGCCAGGTGCTGTCGTTCAGCTCCCGCGAGGTGAACCACTTCGGGGCGCCCTCGCTGATCACCCGCAACACCAACGACGTGCAGCAGGTGCAGCAGATCGTCCTGATGAGCCTGGTCATGATGATCAGCGCGCCCATCACGATGGTCGGCGGCGTCGTGATGGCGCTGCGCGAAGACATGGGCATGACCTGGCTGATCGTCGCGGCAGTGCTCGTTCTCGCGACCGGCATCGGCGCCCTGATCTGGCGCCTCGGACCGCTGTTCCGGGTGCAGCAGACCCGCATCGACGACCTGAACCGGGTGCTGCGCGAGCAGATCACCGGCATCCGCGTCGTCCGCGCCTTCATCCGTGAACCGCACGAGGCCAAGCGCTTCGAGCAGACCAACGCCAACCTCACCGACACCGCCACGAAGCTCGGCGGCCTGATGGCCTTCATGTTCCCCTTCGTGATGCTGGTGATGAATGTCTCCAGCGTCGGCGTGATGTGGTTCGGCGGCCACCGGATCGCCGAAGGCCACATCCAGGTCGGCCAGCTGACCGCCTTCCTCACCTACCTGATGCAGATCCTGATGAGCGTGATGATGGCGTCGATGATGATGGTGATGGCGCCCCGCGCGTCCGTCTGCGCCGAACGCATCGTCGAGGTGCTCGACACCGAATCGTCCGTCGTGCCGCCGATCAACGGCCGCACCGAGGTGGGCGTCGCCGGTGACCTCTCCATGCGGGGCGTCGAGTTCAGCTACCCCGGCGCCGATCAGCCCGTGCTGGGTGACATCGACTTCGACCTCACCCCCGGCCGCACCACCGCCGTCATCGGTGCCACCGGCTCGGGCAAGACGACCCTGGTAAGCCTCATCCCGCGCCTGTTCGACGCGACCAAGGGCACCGTGCTCGTCGACGACGTGGACGTGCGCGAACTCGACCCCGACACCCTGTGGAGCCGGATCGGACTCGTCCCGCAGAAGCCCTACCTGTTCAGCGGAACCGTCGCCAGCAACCTGCGCTACGGCAAGCCCGACGCGACGGACGAGGAACTGTGGGCGGCCCTCAAGGTGGCCCAGGCCGACGACTTCGTCCGCGAGATGGACGGGCAGTTGGAGGCCCCGATCGCCCAGGGCGGCACCAACGTCTCCGGCGGCCAGCGCCAGCGCCTGTCGATCGCCCGCGCGCTCGTCAAGCGTCCGGACGTCTACGTCTTCGACGACTCCTTCAGCGCACTCGACGTCGCCACCGACGCTCGCCTCCGCGCCGCACTGGCTGGTTGGACGGCCGGGGCGGCCGTCCTGATCGTCGCCCAGCGCGTCTCGACCATCCGCAATGCCGACCAGATCCTCGTGCTCGAGCACGGACGGATCGTCGGGCGCGGCACCCACGACGAACTCCTGGCGACCTGCCCCACCTACGCCGAAATCGTCGATTCCCAGCTGAGCGCCGAGGAGGCAGCCGCATGAGCACCAGCCCCCGCCACGCGATGGACGAGACCCCGGCAGACCAGGGCATCGACGCCGTCGCACCCACCGCACCCCAGCACGCGCTGGGGGCAACCACCAGCACGATGAATGCCGACCAGGCCGCCGCCGCGGCCGTCGACGCGAGCACCGCGCCCGAGCGCCCCGACGTCCCGGCCAACCAGGGCAGCGGCCCCGGCCACGGCCCGATGGGCATGGGTCGAGTGGTCGAGAAGCCCGTCGCCTTCATCCCCTCGCTGAGGCGCCTGCTCGGGCACCTGCGGCCCGAACGGGCACTGATCACCCTGGTGATCGCGATGGCGGCGTTGAGCGTTGCCTTCACGGTGGTCGGTCCGAAGATCCTGGGCCGTGCCTCCAACGCCATCTTTTCCGGCGCCATCGGTCAGTCGCTGGGCAACAGCTTCCCCGCCGGCACCCCCGCCAGCGTGATCGCGGACGCGATGCGCGAGAACGGCATGGGTGACATGGCCGACATGGTCGAGAAGATGGGCGTGGTCGCCGGCCAGGGCATCGACTTCGGCCACGTCGGCTCCATCCTGCTGTGGTGCCTGGGTCTGTACGTCGCCTCGGCGATCTTGGCCTACCTGCAGGGCTACCTGCTCAACGGCGTGGTGCAGCGATCCATCTACCGGATCCGCCAGGAGGTCAGCGAGAAGCTGGACCGTCTGCCGCTGTCGTACTTCGACAAGCAGCCGCGCGGTGAGCTGCTGAGCCGCGTCACCAACGACATCGACAACATCTCCCAGACCCTGCAGCAGACGCTGTCGCAGGTACTCAACGCGCTGCTGACACTGGTCGGGGTGTTGATCATGATGTTCTGGGTGAGCTGGCAGCTGGCGCTGGTCAGCTTGTTGATCGTCCCCATCTCGGGTGTCGTCGCCGGCCTGATCGGCAAGCGCTCGCAGAAGATGTTCGCGCAGCAGTGGAAGTCGACCGGTGAGCTCAACGGCCACGTCGAGGAGGCCTACACCGGCCACTCGCTGGTCAAGGTCTTCGGCCGCCAGCGCGAGGTGGAGCAGACCTTCGCCAAGCACAACAACGGTCTGTTCACCTCGGCCTTCGGCGCCTCCTTCATCAGCGGCATCATCATGCCGATCATGTTCTTCGTCGGGAACCTGAACTACGTCGCGATCGCCGTGATCGGCGGCCTGAAGGTGGCCTCGGGCTCGATGAGCCTGGGCGACGTGCAGGCCTTCATCCAGTACTCGCGGATGTTCACCCAGCCGATCACGCAGGTGGCCTCGATGGCGAACCTGCTGCAGTCGGGCGTCGCCTCGGCGGAGAGGGTCTTCCAGGTGCTGGACGCACCGGAGCAGTCGCCTGACGCGACCGGCGCGCTGGCCCAGCCGGTCACGGGACGGGTTGTCTTCGACCACGTCGACTTCCGCTACCTGCCCGAGCGTCCGCTGATCAATGACCTGAACCTGATCGCGGAGCCCGGCCAGACCGTCGCGATCGTCGGCCCGACCGGTGCCGGCAAGACGACCCTGGTCAACCTGTTGATGCGCTTCTACGAGTTGCAGGGCGGACGCATCACGCTGGACGGCGTCGACATCTCGTCGGTGCCGCGACGTGAGCTGCGCAACACCATGGGCATGGTGCTGCAGGACACCTGGCTGTTCGGCGGGACCATCCGCGAGAACATCGCCTACGGCAAGCCGGGTGCCACGGAGGACGAGGTCGTCGAAGCCGCCACCGCCGCCTACGTCGACCGCTTCGTGCACGCGCTGCCCGAGGGCTATGACACGGTGATCGACGAGGAGGGCTCGAATGTGTCGGCTGGTGAGAAGCAGCTGATCACCATTGCGCGCGCCTTCCTGAGCGATCCCTCGATCCTGATCCTGGACGAGGCGACCAGCTCGGTCGACACCCGCACCGAGATGCTGGTGCAGCAGGCGATGGCGAACCTGCGCACCGACCGGACCAGCTTCGTGATCGCCCACCGCCTGTCGACGATCCGTGACGCGGACCTGATCCTGGTGATGGAGAACGGCGCGATCGTCGAGCAGGGCACGCACCACGAGTTGCTGGAGACCAAGGGGCACTACTACGAGCTCTACCAGTCGCAGTTCTCGGCGGCAACGGAGGTCGACGCGGCCTGACCCTCGTCCTGGACGGTGGCAACGAGCGGCGTAACACGGCCTTAACCCGCGCGTCACAAGGGGCGTCGCCGGGCTCCCTAGCGTCGGGGC
>DGKN01000014.1 GCA_002387005.1 Propionibacteriaceae bacterium UBA4569 | reverse complement strand
TTGGAACAGGCGATGACGAGCTGTGCGGGGTCGACCAGGTCGAGCCAGCGACGCAGTTCCCGCTCGGCCAGGTCCCGGCGGCCACGGGCCATCTCCAGCCCGAACTGGCTGTCGGCGCCCAGCATGACGAGCAGTTCCCCGCCGTCCGCGTGCCGGGCGAAGAGCTCCGGGGTGCTGACCGTGAGACCCCGCTCGCCGGCCAGGTGGGTGTCGCTCACCAGCCGGCACAGCTGACCCCAGCCGGCGCGCGAGGTGGCCAGAGCGACCGTCCGGGGCAGCCTCGGGTCGCGGATCTCGCCGCCGCGAGCCGCGGTCGTGCGCCGGGGCGAGGGATTGTTGCCCGGATGGTGCGGGTCGTCGACGCTGAAGGGCACGGCCAGGTCGACCCCGACCACCGGCGCGATGCCTGCCCGGAGGCAGGCCTTCGCGAACCGGACGGCGCCATAGAGTCCGTCCCGATCGGTGAGGGCGAGGGTGTCCATGTCGTACTCGGCGGCGCGGGACACCAGCGCATGCGGGCTGGCGGCGCCGTACTGCAGGGAGTAACCGGAGGCCACCCGTAGGTGGACGAAGGGGTCGGACATCAGTCCACCACGGCCCGCAGCAGCCACGCGTCGTCGGCGCCCACATTCGCCAGCTCGTAGACGCCGCGGCTGCCAGCGCGTCCATTGGCGGCCTCCACTCGCCACACCTCCTGCTCGCACAGCAGGTCTCCCCCTGACCCCACAACGGCGCCGTCGAGCTCGTGCTCCCAGTCCTCACCGCGGGCCGCACGAACACCAGGACCGGTCCACCAGGCACCGGACTCGACCCAGCGGGCCTGGACCTCGAGCACGCGCCACAGCCGGTCGCGCCAGATGAACTGGGCAGGCCCCTCCAGGGTCGTCGGCTCCAGACCGCTGATGCCCTCGCCGATGCGCCCGCGGCGCACCTCGATCGTCTCCTCGTACCGGCGCATGTCTTCCCTCCATCGCGCTGCCTTCGCCACCGGACGTCCGGCGCGGATGGGGGTCGAGGCCACCCGCACCGGACGTGTACCGGGCTCGTCCACGCGCCCGACCGGACCTCCCGGGGGTCTTCCCCAAGCCCCTGATCCGGGAATCCAATCGAACGCGCGTTCGAACAAGGCCAACTATAGACACCGCCTCCGACAAGAAATCAAGACCGTGCGCAAGGGGTGGCCAAAGGGGTGGGCCGCAGCCCGAGGACGCCCTGTGCGGCGCGCCCCGGATCCCGCCCCTGGCGATTGCCGCTTGGGCAAGGCGATCATCCACGACGACTCCCAGCAGAGACGAATGCGCCAGCCCCCGCCCGCTTCGCCGATAATTGCCCCCATGGAACTGTTCCCGATGGTCTTCGCCACCGGCTGGGCGAGCGGCATCAACGCCTGGGCGACCGTGTTCGTGCTCGGTCTGCTCGGACGCTTCGCCGGCACCGACGCCATCCCGGCCGGCTTCGAGCGCACCGACGTACTGGCGCTGATGGGCGTGCTGGCCCTGCTGGAGCTGGTTTCCGACAAGATTCCCTACCTGGATTCGGCCTGGGACGCGGTCTCCACCTTCATCCGCCCGGTGGCCGGCGCCGTGATCGGCGCCCTGATGGCCGGCCAGACCGGTTCGCTGACGACCATCGCGCTGGCCTCGGTCGGCGGCGTGACCGCCCTGCTCAGCCACATCTCGAAGTCGGGCCTGCGGCTGGCGATCAACACCTCGCCGGAACCAGTCACCAATGTCTCCGCCTCCATCGGCAACGACATCTCCGTGCTCGGCGTGGTCACCCTGGCCGCCACCCACCCCGTCCCGGCCGCCATCGTCGCCGGAACCTTGCTGGTGTTCGGCCTGGGCCTGTTCGTGCTGGTCTTCGCCCAGGTCAAAAGGGGCTACCGCTTGGCCCGCGCGCGGCTGGGCAGAGGGGTCACCGCGTGAGCCTGGGACCCCACCCCACCAACTCGGCGACTTCCGCTCCGCCCGTCCCGACCCGGGTCGACCTTGGCGATGAACCCGTCGTCGTCCACGGCGCCACCCTCGGCGGCCTGGCCGTCGCCGCCCGGCTGGCCAAGCAGGGCCATGTCGTCGTCCTCGATGCCCACGGCCAACGCGACGGCGGCCACTGGGCACCGCGCGAGGTGCAGGAGGTGCTGGTGGATGACCTGCCGCAGACCTTTCTGCTGCCGGCGGCCTGGCGCGACCTGTTCAAGAAGTCCGGACGGGCGATGGACGCCGAACTGACCCGTCACGGCCTCACACTTGAACCCGCCCCAGCGCAAGAACACCGCTTCGCCGACGGACGCACCCTGGTACTGCCCGCCGAGCGCGGCGACCAGTTCCACGCCGTGGAGGATGCCTTCGGACGGGGCGCCGCCGAACGCTGGCGAGATGTGCTCGACGAGTTGGACGAGGTCTGGCAGCAGCTGCGCCTGACCGGTCTCGAGCGTCGGTTCGAGGCCGCCGCCCTGGACGCTCGCGCCAAGCAGAAACTGCTGGCCGGGCTGACCCTCGAGGGTCTGGCAGAGCGCGTGCAGGACGCTCATCTGGGCACCATCATCCGTAGCCAGGCCAGTCTCGCCGGCGCCCCGCCCGGCCGCGCGCCGGCCCTGCTGGCGGTGCGGCTGGCCGTCCATCGCC
>DGKN01000013.1 GCA_002387005.1 Propionibacteriaceae bacterium UBA4569 | reverse complement strand
CGCTGCGGCCGGCGTCGGCGACAGGGTGCGAGCCCTGCTGCCCGAGCAGGTGGACGAGTCGGTGCGCTACGACGAGATCTGGTCCAACCCCCCCATCCGCATCGGCAAATCGGCGCTGCACGAGCTCTTGCTCACCTGGCTCCCGCGGCTGGCGCCCGAGGGCCGCGCGGTGATGGTGGTGGGCAAGAACCTGGGCTCGGATTCCTTGCAGCGGTGGCTGGGCGAGCAGGGCTGGGCCTGTGAGCGGCTCGCTTCGGCCAAGGGTTTTCGCGTGCTCCAGGTGCGCCATTTGGCTGATGGCTGAAAGACTGTTCCGTCCTCGGTTGACCCACAACGGCTGCCTAGGATGAAAAGTGTTGGTGATCGGCCCTTCCCGGCCGATCCGGGCGACCGCTGAGGTCGCCGCCAGACAAGCGAAAGAGGAACAGATGGCTGTCTACAACCTGCCCGACCTGCCCTACGACTACAGCGCNNGCGCTCGAGCCCTTCGTGGCTGCCGAGATCATGCAGCTGCACCACGACAAGCACCATGCCGCCTACGTCGCCGGCGCGAACACCGCACTGGAGAAGATGGCCGAGGCCCGCGACAAGGGTGACTTCGCCGCCATCAACAAGCTGGAGAAGGACCTGGCCTTCAACCTCGGCGGCCACGTCAACCACTCCGTCTTCTGGAAGAACATGGCCCCCAAGGGCAGCGCTCCCGAGCGTCCCGAGGGCGAGCTCTCGGCCGCCATCGACGAGTTCTTCGGCGGATTCGACGGTTTCCAGAAGCACTTCAACGAGAACGCCAAGGCCATCCAGGGTTCCGGCTGGTCGATGCTGGTCTGGGACATCTTGGGCAAGCGCCTCAACGTGATGCAGCTCTTCGACCAGCAGGGCAACCTGCCGGTGGGCCAGGTGCCGGTGCTGCAGCTCGACATGTGGGAGCACGCCTTCTACCTGCAGTACAAGAACGTGAAGGCCGACTACGTCGACGCCTGGTGGAATGTCGTCAACTGGAACGACGTCGCCGAGCGCTTCACCAAGGCCAAGGCCCAGACCGACGGCCTCATCTGAACCTGAGAACAACCAAAGGAACGGGTCCCCGCATGCGGGGGCCCGTTCCTGCTTGTCGGGCCGTGTTTACCACCGGCAGTACGTGAGGCAGGGGTTGTTGACCCGGTGTTCGATTGGGATTTCCTCAGGGTTCGCGTAAGAATTGGGGCCCAACCCGAGGAGAGCCCGTGAAGAAGCCCGTCATCATCTCGTCCGCCGTCGGCGCCCTTGCGCTGGTCATGGCCGGAGGAGTCGGCGTCGCGCACGCCGACAAGTCCGTGAACCTCCAGGTGGAGGGGCAGGACAAGACGGTGCACACCTTCGGCTCGACCGTCGGGGACGCGCTCGACAAGGCTGGCATCGAGGTTGGCGAGCACGACCAGGTCGTCCCCTCCACCGAGTCCACCCTGTCGGACGGCCAGCAGGTCGTCGTCCGCTACGGCCGTCAGCTCACGGTGACCGTGGACGGCGCGAAGAAGACCTTCTGGACCACCGCGACCACCGTCGACGACGCGCTCGCGCAGATCGGCGTCCGAGATGCCGACACCCGACTGTCGGTGAGCCGCTCGACCGCCCTTGGACGCGAGGGCCTGACCTTCAGCGCCGTCACCCCAAAGACCGTCTCCATCACTGCCGATGGCAAGACCGCCAGCAGCGACTCCACCAGCGACACCGTCAAGGCCCTGCTGGCCGAGCGTCAGGTCAAGCTCGGCGCCGCCGACACCATCACCCCCGCGGTGGGCACCAAGCTGACCGACGGACTGAAGGTCGTCATCAAGCGCGTCACCACCAAGACGGTCACCGAGACCAGCACCATCGAGCACGAGACGAAGCAGGTCACCAGCTCCAGCCTCGTCAAGGGCACCGAGAAGGTGACGACGAAGGGCGTCGACGGAACGACGACGAAGACCTACACCGTGACGCTGGTGGACGGCAAGCAGACCAGCAAGAAGCTGCGCTCGACCAAGGTCACCACGCAGCCGGTGACCGAGGTCACCACGGTCGGCACCTTGGTCGAGGAGTCCACCTCCAGCTCGTCCAACAGCTCCTCGAAGTCCAGCACCTCCACCTCGTCGTCCCGCTCCTCGAGCAGCTCCAGCTCGTCGACCTCGTCCAGCGGCTCCAGCTCCACCGGCTCGACCAGCGGCCTGAACCTGGCCAACTCGGCGATGTGGGACCGGATCGCGCAGTGCGAATCAGGTGGCAACTGGTCGATCAACACGGGCAACGGCTACTACGGCGGCCTGCAGTTCGACAGCGGCACCTGGCTGTCCGCCGGTGGCGGCAAGTACGCGGCACGCGCCGACCTGGCCAGCCGCGCCCAGCAGATCACCATTGCAAATGCGCTCTACGCTTCCCGTGGGCTGAGCCCGTGGGGCTGCGCCGGCGCCGCCTGATCGCCCGTGACCAGGACCCCAGGGTGGCTTAGTCGTCCGTGAGGTCCAGCCGGCGGTACATCCAGGTCGGGACGGGTTCACGCGTCACTCGGTGCTTCCACGCCTGGTAGGCGCTGATCGGCGCCAGCATCGCGGTGACGCTGGGCAGCGTCCACACATGAACCGGGCGCACTTCCGTGACCGCGGTCACGGTGGCCAGGCCGCCGTCTCTGCCGCGGGCCGCCGTAACATCACGCATGCGGCCGTCGATCGCGACCCGCACCCACGTGTGCCCCGCCTGCCACCAGGGATTGGCCCCCAGCCCCCGCACCCGTGATGCATGAACCAGCAAGGTGTCGAAACCAAGGCGGCGCAAGAGGGCCTCAAGGGCAAGGTTGTACTGCCCAGCCCAGCCGCGACGGTTGCGCATGGCGGTCGCCGGGTTCTCCCACAGGTGCCACAGGGAGTGCGCCTGGAACTGCTCGCTGACCAGCTGGGCAGCGAAGTCCACCAGCTGCCAGCCAGCCAGTCCGCTGTCGCGGCACAGCCGTTCCGCCGCGTCCAGACTGAGTCCGTCACCGCTCGAGCGGGGCGCTGCCAACGCCGCCGGGAGCAGCGCACCGGCCGCAACGGCCGCGGTCGTGGCGACCCGCGTCTTCCTGCTGCGGGATGTGCTCATCTGGTGTGCTCCTGTTCGCCGGGGACGGTGCGCATCCTGTCACGCCAGCTCGGACGGTATGTGACCTGGGTTGCCAGTTCATGGTGAATGGCCAACATCTTGTCGACCGACGCCTGCCACGTGTACTGCTCGCCGCGTGCTCTGGCGGCGACGCGCAGATCCGGGCCGAGGCGCTCGATCAGGCGTTGGGTGGCGTCCGCTATGCCCACCGCGTCGGGCGTTCCGAACTCGCCGCAGCTGGGGTCGACGAGCTCGTGTGCGCCGCCCCGATTGGAGGTGACCACAGGCGTTCCGCAGGCCAGCGCCTCGAGCACCGCCAACCCGAAGGTCTCGGCGGGGCAGACGGAGAACGAGATGTCGGAGCGGGCGAAGCGCCGGGCCACCTCCTCGCGTCCCTTCACGAATCCGTGGAAGACCACGGGGGCATCCCCCGCCTGCTCCCTCATCGCCTCCAGGTCTGGACCGGTGCCGTACATGTCGAGCTGGAAGTCGACGCCTCGACGGTGCAGCTCGACGGCCGCAGCAACGCCCAGTTGGGGGCTCTTCTCGTGCGACATGCGTCCCACATAGCAGATGTGCAGCAAACCATCGTCGGCACGGGTGTCGACGGCGGGGTTGAAGGTCGCCAGGTCCACTCCCAGGGGAACCAGCCGCAGGTCGGCACCGGTGCCCGCGAACTCGTCGGCGGCGTACTGGCTGGTCACGACGACGGCGTCGAAGGTCTTGGACAGGCGACGGTTCAACGCGCCCACAGCCGTCTCGACGCCGAACTGGCGCTTCAGCCACATCGAGAGCATGTCGTCCAGCCGCTCGTGACTGAACAGCACCGAACCGATCTGGCGACGACGTGCCCAACTGGCCGCCGGGGACAGCGTCCACTTGTCGGAGACCTCGATGCTGGTGGGCCGGAAGCGGTCCAGCACGTCCAGCGCGCGCCATGGCTGCGCGACCATCCGGTAGTCGCGCGTGATGCGGGGTGACTTCACCCGGACGACGATTCCGGCATCGGTCTCCTCGGTGGAGTCCTTTTCCCCGGGGATCACCAGGATCCGTTCATGGCCGCTCGCCAGGTAGCCCTTGCCCAGCTCATCGATCGCGACCCTCATGCCGCCTGAGACCGGGCCGACGAAGTTGGCCAGTTGGGCGATGCGCAGGGTCATGGGCCCGAGCCTACCCGTGGACGCGAGAAGGGCGTCCCACCAGCGGTGGGACGCCCTTCGCGGTCGTGCGGAGACTCAGGCCTCGTCAGCCTTGGCGGCATCGCTGGAGCCAGCGGGCTCGGCAGCAGCGTCGGCCGTGGGGGCCTCGGTAGCAGCGTCGGCCGTGGGGGCCTCGTTCGCATCAACATCGGTCGCAGCAACATCGGTCGCAGCAGCATCGGCGTCGACCGGCGCGGCCGCGGGGGCCTCGTTGATCTGCGCCTTGATGTCGTCGCTCGCGGCGGCGTCACCGGCCTTGGAACGCGCGGGCTTCTTGACGACGGCCTCGGTCACCAGCTCGATGACGGCCATGGGGGCGTTGTCGCCCTTGCGGGGAGCCAGCTTGGTGATGCGGGTGTAGCCGCCTTCGCGCTCGGCCATGGCCGGGGCGATCTCGGCGAACAGGGTGTGGACGACCGACTGGTCGTGGATCGTCTTCAGCACCAGGCGACGGGCGTGGAGGTCGCCACGCTTGGCCTTGCTGATGAGCTTCTCCGCCAGGGGACGGACGCGCTTGGCCTTCGTCTCGGTGGTGGTGATGCGGCCGTGCTCGAACAGCTGGCTGGCCAGGTTGCCCAGGATGATCCGCTCGTGGGTGGGGGTGCCGCCCAGACGGGGACCCTTGGTAGGTGTAGGCATTTCTCAGTTCTCCAGATTCTCAGGTTCGGGTGCGGCTCAGTACTGCTCGGTCTCGGCGAAGTCCTCGTCGCCCTCAACGTCGTCGTCCTCGTCGTAGCGGTCGGCCGCGCTGAGCGGGTCGAAACCGGGAGCCGAGTCCTTGAGCGCCAGGCCCATCTCGTGCAGCTTCAGCTTGACCTCGTCGATGGACTTGGAGCCGAAGTTGCGGATGTCGAGCAGGTCCTGCTCGGAACGCGAGACCAGCTCGCCCACCGTGTGGATGCCCTCGCGCTTGAGGCAGTTGTACGAACGAACGGTGAGGTTGAGGTCCTCCACCGGGAGGGCCAGGTCTGCAGCCAGCTGCTCGTCGATCGGCGACGGGCCGATCTCGACGCCCTCGGCGTCCAGGTTCAGTTCACGGGCCAGGCCGAAGAGCTCGACCAGGGTGCGTCCGGCCGACGCGACGGCGTCGCGGGGACGGATGGCCGGCTTGGTCTCGACGTCGATGATCAGCTTGTCGAAGTCGGTGCGCTGCTCTACACGGGTGGCCTCGACCTTGTAGGTGACCTTCAGCACGGGGCTGTAGATGGAGTCGACCGGGNNTTGGCCGGCGCCATGGCGACCTGCTCGGTTTCCTGGAAGATGTTGTCCGGGTTCTTGTTCAGCACGCTGGACACGTAGCCACGGCCACGCTCCACGACGAGCTCCATCTCGAGCTTGCCGGTGTCGTTCAGGGTGGCGATGTGCAGCTCCGGGTTGTGGATCTCCACACCGGCCGGCGGGGCAATGTCAGCGGCGGTCACGGCGCCCGCACCCGACTTGCGCAGGTACATGGTGACGGGTTCGTCCTCCTCGGACGACAGCACCAGGCCCTTCAGGTTCAAGACGACCTCGGTGACGTCCTCCACGACGCCCTCGATGGTCGAGAACTCGTGCTGGTTGCCCTCGATCTTGATGCTCGTCACGGCCGCGCCCGGGATGGACGACAGCAGGGTGCGGCGCAGGGAGTTGCCGAGGGTGTAGCCAAAGCCGGGCTCCAGCGGCTCGATGACGAAGCGGGAGCGGTACTCGCCCACGACCTCTTCCGACAGGGTCGGACGCTGTGCGATCAGCATGTTTCATTCCTGTTCTCGGCCCACCGTCATATGAGGGCCGTTCGGGTGGGCGCCACCCCTCATCTGATGGCGCCCGGGGTGTGACCATCGCACCGCGGTGCGTGGGTCGTGTCCATNNGTCCATGCGTGGCGGACGGCGTTGGCCCGTGCACAGTGCACGGGCCAACGCCGATTGCCTCACTTGGAGTAGAGCTCGACGATCGCCTGCTCGTTGACGTCGATGGTGATCTGCTCGCGGGTGGGCAACGAGTGGATCAGGATGCGCATCTTGTTCGGACGCACGTCCATCCAGGCCGGAACCTCGCGCTCGCCGTGGGTCTCACGGGCGATCACCAGCGGGGTCATCTCCAGCGACTTCGGACGAACGTCGATGACGTCGTACTGGGAGACGCGGAAGGAGGGGATGTTCACCTTCTGGCCGTTGACCAGGAAGTGACCGTGGACGACGAGCTGGCGGGCCTGGCGGCGGGTGGCCGCGAAGCCAGCGCGGTAGATCACGTTGTCCAGACGGGACTCGAGGATCTGCAGCAGGGCGTCACCAGTCTTGCCGGGCACGCGGTCGGCCTCGGCGTAGTAGCGACGGAACTGCTTCTCAAGCACGCCGTAGGCGAAACGTGCCTTCTGCTTCTCGCGCAGCTGCAGCGAGTACTCGGAGTCCTTCGTACGGCCACGGCCGTGCACGCCCGGGGGGTAGGGGCGCTTCTCGAACGACTTGTCATTGCCGACCAGGTCCGTCCCGAGGCGACGGGACTTCTTGGTCATGGGGCCGGTGTAACGGGCCATTTTCTATCAGTCCTTAGTGTGTTTCGTCAGCGGGTGGGGATCAGACGCGGCGACGCTTGGGCGGGCGACATCCGTTGTGGGGCACGGGGGTGACGTCGGCGATGGCGCCGACCTCGAGGCCAACAGCTCCGAGGGAGCGGATGGCGGTCTCACGGCCCGAGCCCGGACCCTTGACGAACACGTCCACGCGCTTCATGCCATGGTCCATGGCACGACGACCAGCGGCCTCGGCGGCCATCTGGGCGGCGAACGGGGTCGACTTGCGCGAGCCCTTGAAGCCGACGGTGCCGGCAGAGGCCCACGAGATCACCGCACCGGTCGGGTCAGTGATCGCGATGATGGTGTTGTTGAACGTCGACTTGATGTGGGCCTGGCCCGCGACGATGTTCTTCTTCTCCTTGCGGCGCACCTTGGTCTTGGCGGCAGCGCTCTTGCGGCTAGCAGTAGCCATAGCTCAATCTCTCCTGGAGTTTCCGTGTCAGCTGGTCAGCGCGCGATGCGCAGCCGATCAGCGAGCCTTCTTCTTGCCGGCGACGGCCTTCTTCTTGCCCTTGCGGGTGCGCGCGTTGGTGCGCGTGCGCTGGCCGCGGACGGGAAGACCGGCGCGGTGACGACGGCCCTGGTAGTTGCCGATCTCGATCTTGCGACGGATGTCGGCAGCGACGGTGCGACGAAGGTCACCCTCGGTCTCGTAGTTGGCCTCGATGTGGTCGCGCAGGGCGACCAGCTGCTCGTCGGTCAGGGTGTGGACACGGAGATCCCCGGAGATGCCGGTGGCGGCGAGGGTCTGCTTGGCACGGGTCTTTCCGATGCCAAAGATGTAGGTGAGTGCGATCTCGAGACGCTTCTCGCGCGGGAGATCGACACCAATGAGGCGTGCCATGTGGCGGTTACCTTTCAGTAGTCAGCCCTGGCTCCCCCGGTTCCAGCGGGACTTCGGAGCGCGGTCGTGGGCCGCGAAGGTGTGAGGCGCAATGCGTCCCTGACTGCTGCAAGCCCGACCCGTGCAGGTTCCCACCTGGCGGCCCGTTGCTCCCGGGGCCCCGGCCTTCGTCCGGGGGTTCGACCGGAGCGGGGTTCTCGCCCGTCCGGCCTTGCATCACGTTGTTGTGTTGTTGTCTGGCAGGTGCGTCCCGGAAGAACCGGGGGTGACCGACACCTGCGATGGTCTGCGAGTCACCGCCCCATGGCCCGCTGAAGTCAGTGGGCCCACATTGCCTGGCTGGTCAGCCCTGGCGCTGCTTGTGGCGCGGGTTGTCGCAGATCACCATCACGCGACCGTGCCGGCGGATCACCTTGCACTTGTCGCAGATCTTCTTGACGCTCGGCTGAACCTTCATTCGAGCTCCTTGATCTGGCGATCAGGGCACACGCATGTACCCGGATCTGTGGTGGATTCTCTGCAGTTGGGACGCCTTTGGGGGCCTCCCGGGTGGATCACTTGTGGCGGTAGACGATGCGTCCGCGAGTCAGGTCGTAGGGGGAAAGCTCGACGACGACCCGGTCGTTCGGAATGATGCGGATGTAGTGCTGACGCATCTTGCCGCTGATCGTGGCGAGCACCTTGTGGCCGTTCACGAGCTCCACGCGGAACATCGCGTTGGGCAGTGACTCGACCACGGTTCCCTCGAGCTCGAGGGCTCCCTCTTTCTTGGCCATGTACTCTCAACCTCTTCGACTGGCCCGTTCCAGATGGACGCGGGCACGAACGATCGCCTGTGCCACAGGGACCGACACACAAGCCTACGCCCCGCCCTGCGAGCGGCCAAATCGGGGCACCAATCCCCGAGCCTCCACGATCCAGGGCCGCCCTCCCGATCCATGAGCTTGCCGAGGGTCACCACTACTGTGCTGCCCATGGCCTACTACGCAGTCACCTATGTCTACGCCGACACCCGCGAGGTGCAGGACGAGTTGCGCCCGCAGCATCGTGCCTTCCTCGCCAGCCTCACCTCGCGTGGCCTGGTCGCCAGCGGTCCACTGCTGGAGACCACCCCGGCGCAGGCCCTGTTGGTCTTCGAGGCCGACAGTGCCGACGAGGTCCGCGCCATGCTCGCCGACGACCCCTTCCAACAGGCCGACCAGGTGGCCGAGACGCGCGTCGTCGAGTGGAATCCTGTGATCGGCATCCTCGCGCCACAGGGCTGAGCCGGCGCCGCAATGGCGATGCGGGAGGTCACATCGCCAACAGCACCAGCATGATGACCAGCACGCCCACCAGCGCCATCGACCCGTACATCGTCATCTTCGCCAGTTCCATCCCACCGGAGGTCTCGTTGACCTGCCCCGGCTCCAGAGCGGTCTGCTGCGCGACGATGGCTGGGCTGTTGTGCGTCTCGCGCACCGCTGCCTGCTCGACGACGGGCACCAACTCCCCCAGCGTCCGGGCCGCGTAGAGCCGGTCCAGCAGGGCCCGGTAGTCGTCCTGGGAGACGTCCCCGCGCTCGAAGGCCGCGTTCAGCCGACGGGTCAGGTCGTCGCGCTCGGCATCGCTGACCGGCAGGTCGGGCTGGGACCTGTACTTCGACGAGATCGGCAGGTTGCTCACGTCCCCCAGCCTATCCGCGCTCGACGACCAGCCCCGTGTGGTGCGCCGCGAAGGCCAACAGGTCAGCCCCTTCGGCGGCCAGGACGGCCGGAGGCTTGTCCGTCAGACCGTGGCCAGTGGAGGGCTCGATCCTGATCCAGATCGGCGCCTGTCCACCTTGGCAGTGCTGCAGTTCGGCGGCGAACTTGTAGGAGTGGGCCGGCACGACCCGGTCGTCGTGGTCGCTGGTGGCCACGAGGGTGGCCGGGTAGCGCGTCCCCGGGACGAGGTTGTGCAAGGGGCTCCAGGTGAGGATACGCTCCAATTCTGCCGGGTCGTCCGGATCGCCGTAGTCGCTGATCCACGCCGACCCGATGGTGAACCGGTGGAAGCGCACGACATCGAGCACGCCGACGTGCGGGATCGCAGCCGCGAAGAGCTCGGGACGCTGCGCAATGGCCGCCCCGGACAGCAGGCCGCCATTGGACTTGCCGTGGACAGCCAGCTGCTGGGCCGTCGTGACGCCCTCACTGATGATGTGCTCGGCGACGGCGAAGAGGTCGTCGAAGACCTGCTGCTTGTGCTCCCGCCGCCCCTGGTCGTACCACTCGCGACCGAACTCACCACCGCCGCGCAGGTTCGCGATCACCAGCTTTCCGCCTGCCGCCAACCAGGCCGGCCAGGTGGCGCGGAAGTCGGCGAGGATCGGGATGTCGAAGCCGCCGTAGCCGTAGAGGATGGTGGGGGACGGGCCGTCGGGAATGCCCTCGGGCAGTACCAGGAAGTAGGGCACCTCGGCCCCGTCGGAGCTCGTCGCCCGCCGACGCTCGATCGAGTACCGCGGGGGCTGCCAGGATTCCACCCCCGGGGTTTCCGCTGGGCCAGCCGCTNNTCCCGGTCGACCAAGGTGCTCATCCCGATGAAGGCCTCGGGTGAGTTGTCGCTCGTATTGAGGGCAACGACCGCGCCGCCGGGCAGGTCTAGCGCGCCCAAGGACTCACCGGCCAGCGAGAACCGCTGGACCACGGGCGTGGCGTCGACGAGTGTCGAGGCCAGCAGGACGTCGGCGGCCAGCTCCGCCTGGAGCAGGGTCACGGACTGTTCCGCGACGACCTCGCGGAGCCCGCCCTCCGGTCGCAGCGCCACCACGCGACCCAAGGGGGCATCGAGGTCGGTGAGGAACAGCAGCTCACCGTCCCGTGAGCCGACATAGCTCCACGCCGCGGTGGCCTCGGGCACCAGCTCGACCCGCTCCCCCACGCGGCTGCGCCCGTCGGAGCCGGGGGTCAGCGGGTACAGCCAGACCCGCGTGGTGCGTTCGGTGCCGACGTGGACGTGCAGCACCAGCCAGGCGTCGTCGTCGCTGACGACGGGCCAGGCGCGGGCCTGCGGCTCGTCGGTGAAGTCGACCACGGTCCAGTCGTCGGCCCCCACGGTGTGGACGCGCAGCTGCGCCGAGCCGAGCTGGGCGGACGCGCTGCCATCTGCCCGGCCAGCCTCGGGGAAGTGGTTGTACAGGTGGGAACGTCCGTCCGGCAGCCATACCGGGGAGCAGAACTTGGTGGTGGTGGCATGGTCCTCGACCGCCGTGCCGTTCTCGTCGACGACCTGCACCCGCATCCAGTCCGAGCCGGCCTCGGATCGGGCGACGGCGAAGTGCTCACCGCCCGGCGCGACGGTGAGGGCAGAGAGCGAGACGGTGCCGTCCTCGCTCCAGGTGTTCGGGTCCACCAGCACTCGTCCGCCCGCCAGTAGCTCGTCCAGTGAGTCGGCGACCAGCACCACGTCCTGCAACTGCCCGCCGGAGTTCACCTGNNGGTAGCGGCCCTTGCTGACCCGGGGCGTCGATGCCCGGGGCCGCAGGGTGACCGCCGTCATCAGCTCACCGAAGCGGTCCCGGCCCGGGAGCGCCGCCAGCAGCGGCTCAGTGAAGGCACGCTGGCGCTCCACCCAGTCGCGGGTGCGCGCCGAGTCCTCGTCCTCCAGCCAGCGGTAGGGGTCGGCAACGGAGTGTCCGAAGAGGTGCTCGACGACGTCGTCGCGGTCGGTGTGCGGCGGGGGGATGGTGTCTGCGGTGCTCACCCAGCCGACCCTAGTGCGTGCCGCGGCGGCTCTCGATGGCGGCCAGCACCAGGGGGCGGCTCAGAACTGCACGTGTCTCAGAACAGGCCGACGACCTCGCCGTTCTCGTCCAGGTCGATCCGCTCGGCGGCCGGGTGCTTGCCCAGCCCGGGCATGGTGCGCATCTCGCCACAGATGGCGTAGACATAACCGGCTCCCGCCGCCAGGCGCACCTCACGGACGGGCAGCGTCCAACCGGTGGGCGCGCCGCGCAGCAGGGGGTCGTGCGAGATGGACAGGTGGGTCTTCGCGATGACGACGGGAAGATGGCCGTAGCGCAACTCCTCGAAGTGGGCCAGCTCCTTGCGCGCCTGCGGGCTCAGCTCGATGCCGTCAGCCCCGTAGACCCCGGTGGCGACCTTGCGGATCTTCTCCTCCAAGGTGTCGCCGTCGTCGTAGGTGAAGCGGAAGTCCGTCCCGTCCTGACAGGCCTCGACCAGAACCCGGGCCAGTTCCTTGGCTCCGTCGCCGCCATCGACGACGTGGGTGGTCAGCGCACACCGTGCTCCGGCCTGCTCGGCGATCTGACGGATCACCTCGTGCTCGCTCGCGAAGTCGGTGGGGAACACATTGATCGCCACCACCGGCTGCACCCCGAAGGAACGGACGATGTCGATGTGCTTGCGCAGGTTGTCGGCGCCAGCCAGCACGTCGTCCGCGTTCTCGGCCAGCATCGGCTCGGGAAGCGGCTTGCCAGCGACGACCTTGTAACGGCCCGAATGGGTCTTCAGGGCGCGGACGGTGGTGACCAGCACCGCGGCATCGGGGCGCAGGCCGGAGACGCGACACTTCACGTTGAAGAAGCGCTCGGCCCCCATGTCGGCGCCGAAGCCCGCCTCGGTGAGCAGGTACTCCGAGCTCTTCGAGCCCACCCGGTCGGCGATCACCGAGGAGTTGCCGGTGGCGATGTTGCCGAAGGGGCCGGCGTGGATCAGTACCGGGGAGTTCTCGGTGGTCTGCATCATGTTGGGCTTGACGGCCTCCTTCATGATGACTGCCATCGCGCCGGCGGCCTTCAGGTCCTCGGCGGTGACCGGACGTCCGTCAAAGGTGTATCCGATGACGATCCGTCCCAGCCGGGCGCGCAGGTCGATCAAGTCGGTGGCCAGGGCCAGGATCACGCCGACCTCGCTGGCGGCGGTGATGTCGAAACCGGTCTGGCGTGGCGGGCCGTCCAGCTTTGCCCCGAGCCCGACGATGACATTGCGCAGGGCGCGGTCGTTGATGTCCACGACGCGGCGCCAGCTCACCGACCAGGGGTCGATACCCAGGTCGTTGCCGTGGTGCAGGTGGTTGTCGATCATCGCGGCCAGCAGGTCGTGGGCAGCGGTGATCGCGTGGAAGTCACCAGTCAGGTGCAGGTTCAGCCGCTCCATCGGGACGACCTGCGAGTAGCCGCCGCCGGCGGCGCCGCCCTTGACGCCGAAGGTCGGCCCGAGCGAGGGCTGGCGCAGGGCCAGCATGGATCGCTTGCCCAGCTTCTCCAGGCCCTGGGCCAGACCGACGGCGGTGGTCGTCTTGCCCTCCCCCAGCGGCGTGGGAGTGAGGGCGGTGATGACGACGTACTTGGCCGCGGGGCGCTCCGCGAGCTCATCGATGACCTCCAGCTGCACCTTCGCGACGTCGCGGCCGTAGGGCTCGACGAAGCGGGCGTCGATGCCTGCCCGGGCCGCGACCTCCTCGATGGGCAGCAGCTTCGCGGCGCGCGCGATCTCGAGATCGGAGGGCAGTGGCTTCGTCGGCATGAGGCCATTCAACACCACAGTTTTTCGCGCACGACCCCACCCGCGAGACAAAACATCCCGTCCCCTGTGCGGGACGCGATGAGTTGCTGTCAGTGCGGATTCTTCGTTCAGTCGGACAGTGGCCCGAAGGGCAGGCCGCGGGCCGCAAGCTCGGCCTCGCCACCGTCCAGCTCGGTGAGCACCCACAGGCCGTCCGGGGTGGCAGTCACGGTGTTCTCCCAATGGGCGGCCCACTTGCCGTCGCGGGTGACGACCGTCCAGTCGTCATCGAGTGTCACCGAGTCCTCGGTGCCCAGCACGACCATCGGCTCGATGGCGAGCACGAGACCCTCGGTGATCTTGCGCCCGCGACCTGCCCGCCCGTAGTTGGGCACATCGGGGTCCTGGTGCATCTCGGTGCCGATGCCGTGGCCGGTGTACTCACGGGTGATGCCGTAGTCACCGCGCGCGACGATGGCACGTTCGATGGCATGGGAGATGTCGCCGACACGTCCACCCAGGCGCATCGCGCCGATCCCCGCCCACATCGACTCACGGGTGGTCTCCACCAGAGCGTCCACCTCGGGGCTCACCGCTCCGACGCGGAAGGTTCGGGCGGCGTCGCCGTGCCAGCCATCGATGATCGCACCGAAATCAAAGGAAACGATGTCCCCCTCTGCGAGCTCACGATCCCCGGGGATGCCGTGGACGATGACCTCATTGGGCGAGATGCACGCGACACCCGGGTAGGGCGGATAGCCCCAGTCGGCGCCGTAGTTCAGGAAGTTGGAGCTGGCTCCACGTTCAGCGAGCATCTGGCGCGCGATCGAGTCGAGCTGACCCGTGGTGACGCCGGGACGCACCTCGTCGGCCATCCGGGCGAGCACCTCGGCGACCACGAGCCCCGCCTTGCGCATGGCGATGACCTGCGCGGGCTTCTTGATCTGGACGCCCCCGGCCATCAGTTGGTCGCGTACTGGTCGATCGCCGCGAAGATCCGCTCGGCCACATCGTCGACGGAACCGTCACCGTCGACGCTGACCAGCAGGCCGCGCTCACGGTAGAGCGCCATCAACGGCTCCGTCTCGGAACGGTAGACCTCCATCCGGCGACGGATGGTCTCCTCGTTGTCGTCCGCGCGGCCCTCGATCTGGGCGCGCTTCAGCAGACGAGCGACGAGTTCCTCCTCGTCGGTCTCCAGCGAAAGCACACAGTCGAGCTTGCGGTGCGCATCTTCGAGGATGATGTCCAGGGCGTCCACCTGCTCCAGGGTGCGCGGATAGCCGTCCAGCAGCCAGCCGTTGTTGGTATCGCCCTCGAGCAGGCGCTTCGCGACGACCGCCGTGGTCAGCACATCCGGGACGAACTCGCCCTTGCTGATCAGCGCGTTCACCCGGTTGCCGAGCTCGGTCTTGGCGGCGATGTTCGCCCGGAAGATCGCACCGGTGGAGACGGCCGGGATGCGGTAGTGGTTGGCGATGAGCTTGGCCTGGGTGCCCTTGCCGGCGCCGGGGGCGCCCATGATGAGCATTCTCACTTGAGGAATCCTTCGTAGTTGCGCTGCTGCAGTTGGCTCTCGACCTGCTTCACCGTGTCGAGCGCGACGCCCACGATGATGAGGATGGACGTGCCGCCAAAGGGGAAATTGCCATTGGCGTCCAGGGCGACGAAGGCGATCGTCGGGATCAGCGAGATCAGGGCCAGGTAGAGGGCACCGGGAGCGGTGAGGCGNNACGCGGAAGATGTCGCCGGTCGAGACGACGGGGATCCCGTAGGACTCGGCGATGCGCACACCCTGCGTGCCCTTGCCGGAACCCTGGGGGCCGACGATGAGAAGACGTGCGGATGCTGTCATCGGAGAAGTCCTTCGTAGTGTCGCTGCTGCAGCTGGGCATCGATCTGCTTGACCGTCTCGAGACCAACGCCGACGATGATGAGGATCGACGCGCCACCGAACGGGAAGTTCTGGTTGGCGCCGACCGTGGCGAGGGCGATCAACGGGATGAGGGCGATCAGACCCAGGTAGAGGGAACCGGGGAGCGTGATGCGGGTGAGCACGTAGTCCAGGTACTCCGCGGTCGGACGGCCGGCCCGGATCCCGGGGATGAAGCCGCCGTACTTCTTCATGTTGTCGCTGATCTCGACCGGGTCGAAGGTGATCGAGACGTAGAAGTAGGCAAAGAAGATGATCAGGAAGAAGAAGACCAGGTTGTACAGCGGCTGGTGACCCTGGCCCGTGCCGGAGAAATGCGTTTGGATCCACTGCGCCGCCTTGCTGTCCGGTTGGAACAGCGCGTACAGCACGGGGAGGTACAGCATGGACGAGGCGAAGATCACGGGGATGACGCCCGCCTGGTTCACCTTGAGCGGGATGTAGGTGGTGGTGCCGCCGAAGACGCGCTTGCCGACCATCCGCTTGGCGTACTGCACGGGGATGCGGCGCTGTGCCTGCTCCATGAAGATGACCGCTGCCATCACCAGCAGGCCGACGGCGACCACGAGCCCGAAGACGAACCAGGCATTGGCGCCCTGGCGGGCCTGCTTGATGGCCCACAGGGAGGCGGGGAACTGGGCGGCGATCTGGGTGAAGATCATCACCGACATGCCGTTGCCGACGCCGCGCTCGGTGATCAGCTCGCCCAGCCACATGATGATCGAGGTGCCGGCGGTCATCGTCAGCACCATCACGACGATCGGGAAGATGGACGTGTCGTACATGACGCCGTCGCAACCCTGGAAGAGCTGGCCATTGCGCGCCATCGTCACGAAGGCAGTCGCCTGCAGCACCGCGAGCACCAGCGTCAGGTAGCGGGTGTACTGGGTGATCTTCTGCTGGCCCTGGCCGCCCTCCTTCTTCAGCGTCTCCAGCCGCGGGATCACCACGGTCAGCAGCTGCAGGATGATCGAGCTGGTGATGTAGGGCATGATGCCCAGCGCGAAGATCGACAGCTGCAGCAGCGCTCCGCCCGAGAACAGGTTGATCATCGAGTACAGGCCCGCTGCGTCGCCACTGGCGGCCAGAGTGCGGCACTCGTCGATGCGCTTCAGGTTCACGTTCGGCGCCGGGATGGTCGAGCCGAGCCGGAAGATGGCGAGGATGAACAGGGTGAAACCGATCTTCTTGCGAAGGTCGGGCGACCTGAACGCATTGCCAAAAGCAGAAAGCATGGGGCTTTGTCTTCCTCGTTGGTGGACGGTGGCCGGGTGCTTGCGCACGCAGGTCAACCGCGCCAGCCTATCAACTGCCCCGGTCGGGTCCACTTTGCCGAGGTGCACGCCACCCCCGCCGCTTGTAACGATCTGGTTTCCGAACTGGCCAGGGCACCCATTTCAGCGTGATGAACCGATACCTTCTGGCGCAATGGGTAGGGCCGAGTCATCGGCGCCGAACCCACAGCCCCACCCGAACCAGCCATGCGGTTCATCGAAACCCTGCTCGCACCCACTGCAGGGCACCCACTTTTCCCGAGGAGGGACTCCATGAGCGCTCGTCGCACTCTTGCTGCCGCCGCCGTCGCCACCGTCGCCCTGACGATGAGCGCCTGTGGCTCCGATTCCAGCTCTTCGTCGTCCGGCGCGTCCGGCTCGGCGGTCACCAAGTCGGGTGGCGCCATCACCATTCGCGGCTGCACCCCGGAGAACCCGCTGATCGGCTCGAACACCACCGAGGTCTGCGGTGGCAATGTCATCGACGCCGTCACCGCCAAGCTCGTCCGCTACAACAGCGACACCGCCGCGCCCGAGAACGACATCGCCGAGTCGATCGAGACCAGCGACAACAAGCTGTTCACGGTCAAGCTCAAGAGCGGCTACAAGTTCAGCGACGGCACCGAGGTCAAGGCGAAGAACTTCGTGGACGCGTGGAACTTCGCCGCCTACGGCCCCAATGGTCAGCAGAACGGCTACTTCTTCGAGCCGGTCGCAGGCTTCGCGGACACCCAGTGCACCGATGACGAGTGCAAGACGGCACCCAAGTCGAAGACCATGTCCGGCCTGAAGGTCGTGGACGACCACACCTTCACCATCACCACCACCGAGGCGGTCTCCAACCTGCCCGTCCGCCTGGGCTACTCGGCCTTCGTCCCCCAGCCCGACTCCTTCCTGGCCAACCCGACCGATGCTGCCTTCGGCAAGACGCCGATCGGCGCCGGTCCCTTCAAGATCACCTCGAACTCGGCCACCGAGATCGTGCTGGAGAAGAACGAGAACTACTCGGGCAAGTTCGGCGCCAATGTCGACAAGGTCACCTACCGCATCTACAACGACGCCAACGCCGCGTGGACCGATCTGGTGGCCGACAACATCGACTTCACCGACATCGTGCCCTCCGACCAGCTGGCCAACGACCTGTGGAAGACCACCGTCGACGCCGATCGCACCGCGGTGCGTGACTCCGGCGTGATGCAGGTGCTCACCTTCTCCCCCGCCGACGAGCAGCTGGCCAAGAACCCCGACCTGCGCAAGGCGATCAGCCGGGCCATCGACCGTGACACGATCACCAAGCAGATCTTCAACGGCACCCGCAAGTCGGCCACCAGCTGGGTCGCCCCCGTCGTCGATGGCTACAAGGCTGGCGTTTGCGGCGACTCCTGCACCTATGACAAGGCTGCAGCCAAGACCGCCTACGACGCTGCCGGTGGCTACAAGGGCACCTTCCTGATCTCGGTCAACGGCGACGGTGGCCACAAGCTGTGGGCCGACGCGGTCTGCAATGGCCTCAAGACCGACCTGGGCATGGACTGCCGGGTCAACACCACGCCCGACTTCAAGACCCTGCGCACCCAGATCAAGGCCGGCGAACTGAAGGGCTCCTTCCGTGGCGGCTGGCAGATGGACTACCCCTCGATCGAGAACTTCCTCACCCCGATCTACGCCAAGGGTGCCGCTTCGAACGACGCGCAGTACGACAACCCGGCCTTCGACGCGAAGCTGAAGGAGGCGGCCGCGGCCAGCACCACCGAGGAGTCGAACAAGCTCTACCAGGAGGCCGAGGCGATGCTCGCCGAGACCCTGCCGACCGCCCCGCTGTGGTCCGCAGCCACCCCGGTGGCCTGGTCGACCAAGGTCACAAACGTCAAGGTGACCCCCTTCGGCACCCTCGACCTGAGCGCCATCAGCACCAAGTGACCGATCAGGCACAATGACCAGGCACCACCTGATCTGACCCGCCTGATCTGACACCACCTGATCTGCACACCAGGGTGGTGTGTCGGCCACCAGCCGGCACACCACCCTTGCGGTGTCCGTCCCAGCCAGGAGAACTCCACAGCATGGCCAAGTACATCCTCAGACGCCTGCTCCAGATGATCCCCGTGATCATCGGCGCCACCTTCCTGCTCTTCGTCCTCGTGTACGCCCTGCCGGGCGACCCCTGGGTCGGGCGCTGCGGCGAACGCGACTGCACACCCGCCTACATCGAGGCCTTCAAGCGGGAGTACAACCTCGACAAGCCGCTCCTGGTGCAGTACCTGCTCTACCTGGGCAAGTTGGTCCGGGGAGACTTGGGGACGAACTTCTACCACAACTCCGTGGCCGGCGAGCTGGCCGCGCGCTACCCCACCACCTTGAAGCTCGCCCTGATCGCGCTGGTCTTCGAGGCCGTCGTGGGCATCGCCGCGGGCGTGCTGGCCGGCATCCGCAAGGGCCGCTTCATCGACTCCTTCGTGACCGTCTCGACGCTGGTCCTGATCTCCATCCCGGTGTTCGTGATCGGCAGCGTGGCCCAGTTCGGCATCCTCAAGGCCGGCCTCAAGCACGTCATCCCGGTGACCGCCAGCCAGGGCACCTGGCAACAGTTGATGCTGCCGGGTCTGGTGCTGGGTTCGCTGTCGGTGGCCTATGTGGCGCGCCTCACCCGCACCAACCTGGTCGAGAACCTGCGCGCCGACTACGTCCGCACCGCAAAGGNNCGAATGCCCGCACGATCGGCGTGCACACCCTGCGCAACTCCCTGATCCCGGTGATCACCTTCATGGGCTACGACTTCGGCGCCCTGATGGGCGGCGCCATCGTGACCGAGCGCATCTTCAACATCAACGGCGTCGGCGGTTTCATCTATCGCTCCCTCAACCAGCAGNNTGGTGCTGGTGTACCTGCTGATGAACCTGCTCGTCGACGTCCTCTACAGCGTCCTGGACCCGAGGATCACCAATGACTGAACCCATCACCACCGAGGCGCAGGCAATGGTGGCGAGCGACCCGATCGTCGCCGAGGCCACCACCGACCGTCCATTGTCCCTGTGGCGTGACGCCTGGGACGAGATGCGTCGCAGCAAGCTGTTCTGGCTGGCTGTCGCGCTGATCACCGTCTTCGTGGCGATGGCCCTGNNTTCGCCCCCAAGGACCCATACGCCTGCCCGCTTGCCGAGGCCCGCACCGCCCCCAGCGGCGAGCACTGGTTCGGCACCGACGTGCAAGGGTGCGATGTCTACACCCGGACGATCCACGGCGCCCGCGCCTCCATCCTGGTCGGGGTGCTCACCACGCTTGGCACCACCGCACTGGGCGGACTGATCGGCGTCATCTCCGGCTATGTCGGTGGTTGGGTCGACACCCTGCTCTCCCGCGTGGGCGAGGTCTTCTTCGCCATCCCGCTGCTGCTGGGCGGCATCATCATCCTCTACTCCTTCCCCAGCTCCACCGACACCCCCTACCTCGTCGTCGTGGCCAAGGTCGTCGCAGCGCTGGTGATCCTCGGCTGGCCGTCGCTGGCCCGGCTGATGCGCTCGTCCGTGCTGCAGGTCAAGCCCAACGAGTACGTCCAGGCCGCCCGCGCCCTGGGCGCCAGCCCCTGGCGGATCATCACCCAGCACATCCTGCCGAACTCGCTTGCGGCGGTGTTGAGCGTCGCGACGATCAACCTCGGCACCTACATCGCCATCGAGGCCACGTTGAGCTTCCTCGGCATCGGCCTGCAGCCGCCCACGATCAGCTGGGGCATCTCCATCTCCGAGGCCTCCGGCCTGGGCTATGTGCAGACCGCCCCGTGGATGCTGGCCTTCCCCTCCCTGTTCCTGTCGCTGACCGTCCTCGCCTTCATCATGATGGGCGAGGTCATCCGCGACGCACTCGACCCGAAGCTGCGCTGACATGGCAAAGAACACATCATCCGACCGAACCTGGACGCCCGTCGACGGGCGGCTTCTCGAGGTGGACGACCTGCACGTCGAGTTCCGGATGCGTGCCGGCGTGGCCAAGGCCATCAACGGCGTCTCGTTCACCCTTGACCAGGGCGAGACGCTGGCGATCCTGGGCGAGTCCGGGTCGGGCAAGTCCGTCACGGCCCAGGCCATCATGGGCATCCTCGACACCCCGCCGGCCCACATCCCGTCCGGGCAGGTGCGCTACTGCGGCACCGACCTGCTGACACTGCCCGAGAAGGAGCGCCAGAAGGTCCGCGGCGCCCAGATCGCGATGGTCTTCCAGGATGCGCTGAGTTCCCTGAACCCGGTATTCCCGGTGGGTTGGCAGATCGCGGAGATGTTCCGGGTGCACCGGGGCATGAACAAGTCGGACGCGAAGGCCCGCGCCATCGAGCTGATGCAGCGGGTCAACATCCCGGCCGCCGCCGAGCGCGTGGACGCCTACCCGCACCAGTTCTCCGGCGGCATGCGCCAGCGCATCATGATCGCGATGGCGATCGCCCTCGATCCGGCGATCCTGATCGCGGATGAGCCGACGACCGCCCTCGACGTCACCGTCCAGGCGCAGATCATGGACCTGCTCAAGGAACTGCAGGACGAGTCGGGCATGGGCCTGATCCTGATCACCCACGACCTGGGCGTGGTGGCCGACGTCGCCGACCGGATCAACGTCATGTACGCCGGACGGATGGTCGAGCAGGCTCCCGTCCACGACACCTACGCCAAGCCGGCGCACCCCTACACGAAGGGGCTGATCGATTCCATCCCACGCCTGGACCAGAAGGGTCAGCAGCTTCGCGCCATCGGCGGGCTCCCGCCGAACTTGCTGCGCATCCCCGACGGCTGCGCCTTCCACCCACGGTGCCCCATGGCGGCCGACATCTGCCGCACCGGCGAGCCGCCTGCCCTGCGCCAACTGACCGATGAGCGGGCCAGCGCCTGCCACTTCGCCGAGGAGCTCCTCAATGGCTGATCCCATCCTTTCCGCCCGCGGGCTGAAGAAGCACTACCCCATCATGGGCGGCGTCATCCGCCACCAGGTCGGGGCCGTGAAGGCCGTCGACGGCGTCGACCTCGACCTGTACCCCGGCGAGACCCTCGGCATCGTCGGCGAGTCCGGCTCTGGCAAGTCCACGCTCGGACGCCTGCTGATGCGCCTGGAGGACCCGACCGAGGGGACGGTGCTGTTCAGCGGCGAGGACGTCACCCGCACCGGCGGCTCGGCGATGCGCAAGATGCGACGCGACGTCCAGATCGTCTTCCAGGACCCGTACACATCGCTGAACCCACGCAAGACCGTCGGCGACATCATCGGCGAGCCCTTCGAGATCCACACCGACGTGGTCCCCCGCGACCAGCGCCGGCGACGTGTCCAGGAACTGCTGGAGCAGGTCGGCCTCAACCCCGAGCACATCAACCGCTACCCGCACCAGTTCTCCGGCGGACAGCGCCAGCGCATCGGCATCGCGCGCGGCATCGCGCTCAACCCCAAGGTGCTGATCTGTGACGAGCCGGTCTCCGCGCTGGACGTCTCGGTGCAGGCCCAGGTGGTGAACCTGCTGGAGCGACTGCAGAGCGAACTGGGTCTGGCCTATGTCTTCATCGCCCACGACCTCGCCGTGGTGCGCCACATCTCCGATCGCGTCGGCGTGATGTACCTGGGCAAGATGGTGGAGCTCGGGGACGACGCCCAGATCTACGAACGGCCCACCCACCCCTACACACAGGCGCTGCTGTCCGCCGTCCCGGTGCCGGACCCCTCCGTGCGCGGCACCCGAGAGCAGATCGTCCTGACCGGCGACGTCCCCTCCCCCGCCAACCCGCCGTCTGGTTGCCGTTTCCACACCCGCTGCTGGAAGGCCACGGAACTGTGCTCGTCGAGCGAGCCGCTGCTCGAGCCCTCGAACGATGGGGTGTCCAGCCATCCCTCGGCCTGCCACTACGCCGCACCCCGCACCGACCTCGTCACGGCCTGAACCAGAATCCCCGTACCCGGGGCGAAGTCACCAAGGCCCTGTGGACGCACAAAGGCGGCGGCCCCCCGAGGGGGACCGCCGCCTTTTGCGCGTGCTGTCGATCAGAGCTCGGTGGCGGATCCGCCAGCCTGCTCGATCTTCTCCTTGGCCGAGGCCGAGAACTTGTCAGCGGCGATCTGCAGGGCAACCTGCAGGTCACCATTGCCGAGCACCTTGACGAGCTGGCCATCGCGAACGAGGCCCTTCTCGACCAGGTCGTCGACCGAAACCGCGCCACCAGCCGGGAACAGCTCGGCGATGCGAGCGACGTTCACGACCTGGTACTCGGTGCGGAAGGGATTCTTGAAACCCTTCACCTTCGGCAGACGCATGTGCATCGGCATCTGGCCACCCTCGAAGTTCTCGGGGGTGTTCTTGCGGGCGCCGGTACCCTTCGTACCGCGACCGGCCGTCTTGCCCTTGCTGCCCTCACCACGACCAACGCGGGTCTTGGCGGTCTTGGCACCGGGGGCAGGGCGCAGGTGATGAACCTTCAACGCCATGTCACTCCACCTCTTCCACGGCGACCAGGTGGCGAACGGTACGGACCATGCCCCGGATCTCCGGACGGTCCTCCTTCACCACGACGTCGCCAATACGCTTCAGACCGAGCGTGCGCAGGGTCTCACGGTGGTTCTGCTTGCCACCGATACCGGACTTCAGCTGGGTCACCTTCAGGCGTGCCATCAGTGAGCCACCTCCTCCTTGCGAGCCTTCAGGAGGGCGGCCGGGGCCACGTCCTCCACGGGCAGACCGCGACGCTTCGCGACCTGCTCGGGCTCCTCGAGGCTCTGCAGCGCCTCAACGGTGGCGTGAACCACGTTGATGGCGTTGGCCGAGCCCAGCGACTTGGCGAGCACGTCGTGCACGCCAGCGCACTCCAGCACGGCGCGAGCCGAGCCACCGGCGATGACGCCGGTACCGGGCGAAGCCGGACGCAGCATCACGACACCGGCGGCCTTCTCGCCCTGCACGGGGTGCGGGATGGTGCGCTGCACCAGCGGCACCTTGAAGAAGTGCTTCTTGGCCTCCTCGACACCCTTGGCGATCGCCGCGGGCACCTCCTTGGCCTTTCCGTAGCCGACACCCACGGTGCCCTCGCCATCGCCCACCACGACCAGCGCGGTGAAGCTGAAGCGACGTCCACCCTGGACGACCTTGGCGACGCGGTTGATCGCAACCACGCGCTCCAGGTACTGCGACTTCTCTTCCTGCTTGGCCTGCGAATTGCCCCGACGGTCCTCACGACCCCGACGCTCGCCGCCTCCGGCGCCGCCACCGCGGCGCTGAGTTCCACTCATCGTCTCTTGCCTTTCAGTCGTGTGTCAGAACCCGAGGCCACCCTCGCGCGCGGCGTCAGCCAGCGCAGCGATTCGGCCGTGGTACTTGTTTCCGGCGCGGTCGAAGACCACGTTCTCGACGCCAGCGGCCTTCGCACGGTCGGCGATCAGGGCGCCCACCCTTGCAGCCTTGGCAGACTTGTCGCCGCTCACATTGCGAACCTCGGCCTCCATGGTCGACGCCGAAGCCAGGGTGTGACCCAAGACGTCGTCGATGACCTGAACGCTCATGTGGCGGGCGGAACGGGTGATGACCATGCGCGGACGCTCGGTCGCACCGAAGATCTTCTTGCGGCCACGAGCCTGACGACGCAGGCGCGACGCAGTCTTCGGTGCCAGTCCCTTGCGGACTCCCAGGGAGATACCCATGGTCACTTACCAGCCTTTCCAACCTTGCGGCGGACCTGCTCGCCCGCGTACCGCACACCCTTGCCCTTGTACGGCTCAGGCTTGCGGATCTTGCGGATGTTGGCCGCAACCTCGCCCACGAGCTGCTTGTCGATGCCCTGGACTGCGAACTTCGTGTTGTTCTCCACGGCGAAGGTGATGCCCTCGGGGGCGTTCACCACGACGGGGTGCGAGAAGCCGAGTGCGAACTCCAGCTGCGTCGGGCCCTTGGCCATGACGCGGTAGCCGACGCCCACGATNNGAGCTTCTTCTCGTAGCCCTCGGTCACACCGGTCACCATGTTGGCGACCAGGGTGCGGGTCAGGCCGTGGAGGGAGCGGCTGTTGCGCTCGTCGTCAGGACGAGCCACCTCCAGCAGACCCTCTTCGTTCTTGCTGATCTTGATGGGCTCAGCAACGACGTGGCTCAGGGTCCCCTTCGGGCCCTTCACCTCGACGTTCTGGCCATCGAGCTTCACCTCGACACCGGACGGGACGGTGATCGGGAGCTTGCCAATACGCGACATCTAAATTCTCCTTCTCAGTCTCGTCGGGTCACCAGACGTAGGCGAGCACTTCGCCGCCCACGGACTTCGCATGCGCCTGGCGGTCGGTCAGCAGGCCCTGCGAGGTGGAGATGATGGCAATTCCCATGCCACCAAGCACCTTGGGCAGTCCGGTCGACTTCGCGTAGACGCGCAGGCCGGGCTTGCTGATGCGACGCACACCGGCGATCGACCGCTTGCGGTCGTCGCCGTACTTCAGCGTGATCTTCAGGGTCTTGCCGACCTCGCCCTCGGCGGGCTCGGCGACCTCGTAGGCGGCGATGANNATGTAGCCCTCTTTCTTGAGGATCTCGGCGATTCCCACCTTGATCTTCGAGGACGGCATCGACGTCTCATCGTGGAACGCCTGGTTGGCGTTGCGCAGACGGGTCAGCATGTCTGCAATCGGGTCAGTCATTGTCATGGCTGTACGTCTTTCCGTTCCCGCGACGGTTTCATGGCCGGGTCCACCCAGCCATGACCTGCCGCGCTAGATCCGGGCCGACGGCCCGGAAGCATTGTTTGGTGCGGGACATCTCCCGCGGTGGTGCCGACCGGCGCGGTCTCCCGCGCCAGCCGGCATCGTTCAGTGGGTCACCAGGACGACTTGGTCACGCCGGGCAGTTCGCCCTTGTGAGCCATCTCGCGCAGGCAGACGCGGCACAGGCCGAACTTGCGGTAGACCGACTTCGGTCGGCCGCACTTCTGGCAGCGGGTGTAGGCGCGCACACCGAACTTCGGCTTGCGCGACTGCTTCACCTTCAGGGCTGTCTTCGCCATGGTTCAGCGCCTCACTTCTTCTTCTTGTTCTTGTAGTACGCAGCACCGCGGCGCACCTTGCGCGCCTTGGCGTCGTCGACCTCCTTGAAGGGGAAGCCGAGGTGCTTCAGCAGCGCCCGACCCTCGGCGTCGGTCGTCGCCGACGTGACGAAGGTGATGTCCATACCGCGCACGCGATCGATCTTGTCCTGGTCGATCTCGAGGAACATGACCTGCTCGGACAGACCGAAGGTGTAGTTGCCCTGGCCGTCGAACTGGTTGGAGTTCAGGCCGCGGAAGTCACGGATGCGCGGCAGGGCCAGCGTCAGCAGACGGTCGGCGAACTCCCACATGCGGTCACCACGCAGGGTGACGTGGCAGCCGATCGGCATGCCCTCACGCAGCTTGAACTGCGCGATGGACTTGCGGGCCTTGGTGACCTGCGGCTTCTGGCCGGTGATGGCGGTCAGGTCCTTGATGGCACCGTCGATGATCTTGCCGTCACGGGCCGCCTCGCCGACGCCCATGTTGACGACGATCTTGACCAGTCCGGGGACCTGCATCGGGTTCCCGTAGGCGAATTCTTCCTGCAGCGCCGACTTGATCTCCTGGCGGTACTTGGTCTTCAGACGCGGCATCTCGCGCGGGGTGTTCACCTGCTCGGTGGTGTCGACGCTCATCAGATCTCCTCCCCCGTCTTGCGGGCGATGCGCACGGAGCGCTCAGCCTTGTACTCGGTGCCGTCGGGACGACGCTTGGTCACCTCGACGCGCTTGTGGCCGACGCGGGTCACGGTCGCATCCGCGCCCGAGCCGACGACCAGCTGGACGTTGGACACGTGGATCGGGGCCTCGGCGGAGACGATGCCACCCTCGACCTGACGACCCTGGGGGGTGGCGCCACCGCGGGTGTGCCGCTTGACGATGTTCACACCCTCGACGATCACACGCTCATCGGCGGGGAAGACCTCGAGGATCTCACCAATGGTGCCCTTGTCCTTGCCGGCGATGACCTTGACGCGGTCACCCTTCTTGACGTGCAGCGACTNNAGACGATCTTCATGAACTTCTTGTCGCGAAGCTCACGGCCGACCGGCCCGAAGATACGGGTGCCGCGGGGCTCCCCGTCGTTCTTCAGGATGACGGCGGCGTTCTCGTCGAACTTGATGTACGAACCGTCCTGACGACGGGTTTCCTTGGTGGCGCGGACGATGACCGCCTTGACGACGTCACCCTTCTTCACGTTGCCGCCGGGGATGGCGTCCTTGACGCTGCACACGATGGTGTCCCCCAGGCCGGCGTAGCGGCGCTTGGTCCCACCAAGAACACGGATGCACAAGAGCTCCTTGGCACCAGTGTTGTCGGCGACCTTCAGTCGCGACTCCTGCTGGATCATTGCTTCTCCTCTGCTCCCACGGTTCCCTCACGGGCCTGCGGAAGCTAGATACGGTCCTCCTGGATTTGGCCAAGAGGGGTGGACAACCCCGGAACCTGAGGGTTCCGCAGGCGTTTGGACGGCGAACCGTCCTGACAGGTGGCCGACCCGCAACGAGCTCCGCACCCCAGTGGGGCACGGAGCACCGCGGCAAAGGCCAACCTGTCAAGCTTAGACGACCAGGCGCCCTCGGGGCGAATCGCTCCTCAGGCGCCTGGTCGGTGGATCACTTGGCCTTCTCGACGACCTCGACGAGGCGCCAGCGCTTGGTGGCCGACAGCGGACGCGTCTCCATGATGCGCACGCGGTCGCCCGCACCCGCCTCATTGTTCTCGTCGTGGGCCTTGAGGCGTTCGGACTGGGTCATGACCTTGCCGTAGAGCGGGTGCTTGACCCGGTCCTCGACCAGCACGACGATCGTCTTGTCCATCTTGTCGGACACGACAACGCCCTCGCGGACCTTGCGGGCGCTACGCGCCGTGGTCTCGGTGGACTGCTCGGCCATCTCAGGCCTCCTTCTTCAGGTCGGGGTCGTCGACGATGCCCAGGTTGCGCTCCTGGATCACCGTGTAGATGCGCGCGATGTCCTTGCGGACCTCACGCAGCCGACCGCTGGACTCCAGCTGGCCGGTGGCGGACTGGAAGCGGAGCGAGAANNGCCATCAGATTTCACCTGCTTCGCGCTTGATGAAGCGAGCCTTGAAGGGCAGCTTGTGGAGCGCCAGGCGCATGGCCTCGCGGGCGGTCTCCTCATCGACGCCGGAGAGCTCGAAGAGAACACGTCCGGGCTTGATGTTGGCGACCCAGAACTCGGGCGAGCCCTTGCCGGAGCCCATGCGGGACTCGGCGGGGTGCTTGGTCAGCGGGCGGTCCGGGTAGACGTTGATCCAGACCTTGCCACCACGCTTGATGTGACGGGTCATGGCGATACGAGCGGCCTCGATCTGACGGTTGGTCAGGTAAGAGCTCTCGAGCGCCTGGATGCCGAACTCACCGAAGGCGAGCTTGGTGCCGCCCTTGGCCATGCCATCCCGCTGGGGGTGGTGCTGCTTGCGGTACTTCACACGACGAGGA
>DGKN01000034.1 GCA_002387005.1 Propionibacteriaceae bacterium UBA4569 | reverse complement strand
CCAGGGCGACGTCGCGGGGGTGGCGGACGCCGCCATCAGCCCACACGGCCTTGTCCAGCGAGCGGGCCTGCTCGGCGCAGTCCAGCACCGCCGAGAACTGCGGGCGCCCCACCCCGGTCTGCATCCGGGTCGTGCACATCGCGCCGGGGCCGACGCCGACCTTCAACACGTCCGCACCGGCGTCGGCGAGGTCGGTGACGGCCTGGGGGGTGACCACATTGCCCGCCACGATCGCGATTCGGCGTCCGGCGCGATCGGCGAACTCGTCGCGCACCTGGCGCACGGCTCGCAAGGACTCGATCATCTTCTCCTGGTGGCCGTGCGCGGTGTCCATCACCAGCACGTCCGCGCCGTCTTCCAGCAGCGCCTGCGCGCGGCCCACCACGTCCCCGTTGATGCCCACCGCCGCGGCCACCATCAACCGTCCCTGGGGGTCGAGGGCGGGGGAGTAGAGGGTGGCGCGCAGGGCACCCTTGGGCCCCATCACGCCAACCAGTTGGTCACCGTCGAGGGCGAGGGCGATCGGCTGGTGCTGGGTGGTCAAGAGGACGAAGACCTCCTGGGGGTCGGCGTCAACGCCCACGGTCACCAGGTCGGTTGACATCACCTGGTGCACCTGGGCGAAGCGGTCGACGCCCTCGGACTGCTCGGGGGTGACGAGCCCAACCGGACGACCGTCCTCGACGACGACCACCATGCCGTGGGAGCGCTTGCCCATCAGCGCCGTCGCCTCCCCGACGGTCGTCTGCGGGGACACTCGGACGGGCGTGTCGAAGACGGACGGGGCGGCCTTCACCCGGTCGATGGACTTCTTGACGATGTCGATGGGGATGTCCTGCGGCAGCACCGCCATCGCGCCGCGACGCGCCACCGTCTCGGCCATCCGGCGGCCGGAGATGGCGGTCATGTTCGCGACGACGAGCGGCAGGGGAGTGCCGATGCCATCGGTGGAGGTGAGGTCGACGTCCATCCGGGAGGTCACGGACGAACGATTGGGCGCCATGAAGACGTCGTTGTACGTCAGGTCGTAGCCGGGCTGCTCAGTGAGGAATCGCACCAGGACATCCTCGCAGAGCGGGGCAAGTGGCTCAGGCCTGGTTGGACGCCCCGACCAGCCGGTCGAGGGCCTCGCTGGCGCGTCCGGAGTCGATGGCATCGGCGGCCTCGTCGAGACAGGCGCGCAACTGCTCGGTGACGTCGCCGTCCAGGGCCGGCCCACGGTGGGCCAGCAGGGCAGCTGCTGCGTTGAGCAGGACGATGTCGCGAACCGGCCCCGTGGCTCCGCCGAGCACCTCGCGGGCGACCCGCGCATTGTGCTCGGGCATGCCGCCCACGAGGTCATCACGGGTCGCGGCCTGCAACCCGAGGTCCTGGGGGTCCAGCGAGGTCTCGTGCACCTGTCCATCGGCCAGCAGCCACACCCGGCTGGTGGTGGTCGTGGTGAGTTCGTCCAGGCCGTCCTCGCCGTGGAAGACGAGTCCGCGGCGACCGCGGCGGGCCAGCACGCCTGCCATCAGCTCCGCGGCCCGGGCGTCTGCGACGCCAATCGCAGCAGCATCGGGACGAGCTGGATTGGTCAGCGGGCCGAGCAGGTTGAAGGTCGTCTGGATGCCGAGCTCGCGGCGGACCGGCCCGGCATGGCGCAGGGACTGGTGGTACAGCGGGGCGAACAGGAAACTGATGCCTGCTTCGTCCAGCACGCGTTGCTGGTGGGCGGGGGGAACTTCGAGTCGCACGCCGAGGGCTTCGAGGCAGTCGGCCGTGCCGCACATCGACGATGCGGCCCGGTTGCCGTGCTTCACGACCTTGGCGCCCGCACCGGCCGCGGTCAGGGCGGCCATGGTGGAGACGTTGACGGTGTTGGCCCGGTCACCCCCGGTGCCGACGATGTCGACCGCATCCCGGGAGAGGACGACCGGGGTCGCTGCCTCGGTCATGGCCTCCGCCAGGCCGACGATCTCGTCGACGGTCTCGCCCTTTGAGCGCAGCGCGACGGCGAAGGCGGCGATCTGGACGGGCGAGGCGTTGCCGCCGAGGATCTCGGACATCGCCCAGTGGGTCTCGGCGGGTCCCAGGTCATCGCCGGTCACGAGCCGGGTGAGCAGGTCAGGCCAGGCGATGGCACCCATCAGCGAGCGGCGGCCTGCGAACGCGCCTGGCGGACCGTGTCGGCCACCGCGTTGGGCAGGCGGACGGGATCGATCGGCAGCGGGACGATCGTCTCGGCCTTCGACCAGCTCGCCAGCCAGGCATCGGCCACGCGGGCCACCAGCAGCACGACGGGCGGGCAGTCGGGAAGTTCGTCCTTGAGCTGGTGGCACAGGCCCATGCCCCCACTCGGGACCGCCTCACCGTCCAGCACCAGCACGTCGAAACCGCCACCAGCAACAGCCTTCTCGACGGCTCGGTGGGTCGCGACGTCGAAGATCTCCAGTTCGGGAAGGTCCTGCGCGATGCGCCGGCCGAGGGCCAGCCGCACCTCGTCACGGGTCACGCGGTCATCGGAGTACAGCAACACCTTCAGCCTGGCGGTGGTCTGCTCTTCGCTCATCTGTGGTCCTCGTGGAGTGGTGTGCGCCTGCGCGGCCTTGCTCGGCATGCTATCGCGCCCCACGCCGTGCCGGACACGGGAGCCGTGGGCGGCGAGCAGCACCACGGGATGGGTCCACAGGTGACTCTTGACATGACGACAGGCAGTTTTCAGGCAATAATGGCGCCGTGGCTACTTCATCGACGACCAACGCCGCTCCCGTGAAGCCCGTTGGAGCCGTGCACTCGATTGCACCCTCCCGCCTGCACGCACCCAAGGGCCGCACCGACATGGTCCCGCTGGGTACTTGGGTGTGGCTCGCCAGCGAACTGATGTTCTTCGCGGCCATCTTCGCCGCCTACTTCATGGTTCGCGAGGTCACGACCAATGCGGCCAAGACCTACGAGGAATCGCTCTTCCAGACCCAGTTCCACCACATCAACGTGACCTTCGCCGCGATCAACACCGCGATCCTGGTTGCGTCGTCCGTGACTTGCCAGATGGGCGTGTTCAAGGCTGAGCACGGCAAGGTGAAGCGTTCGGGCTCACTGCTCAACCCGCTGTCGTGGGGTCTGCGCGAGTGGTACATCCTCACCTTCGTGATGGGCGCGATCTTCGTCTCGGGTCAGATCTGGGAGTACTTCACGCTGTTCAGCGAGGGCTTCGACATCGGCACCAATGTCTACTGGTCGCTGTTCTTCCTGGGCACCGGCATCCACGGCCTGCACGTCTTCGGCGGCCTGCTGGCCTTCCTCTTCGTGCTCGGTCGCACCTACCTGGCGCGCACCTTCACCCACGAGCAGGCCGTCAGCGCGATCGTCGTGTCGTACTACTGGCACTTCGTCGACTTCATCTGGATCATCCTGTTCAGCGCCATCTACCTGCTGCCGCTGCTGCCCAACTGACCCGCCAAACCCAGCACCAGAGAGGTACTTCTCGTGCGATTCATCTCGAAGCGGCGCCGCCACCCGGCAGCCAAGCCGCTCACCCTGATTCTGGCCCTGTTCATGATGGGGTTCGCCTACACGGTGGGCACGCCGGCGAGCCAGTCCGCAGCTGACTCGACCACCAACCCCCAGGTCGCACAGGGCAAGGCCCTCTACGACGTCACCTGCTCGTCCTGCCACGGCCTCAACGGTGAGGGTTCGTCCGTGGCTCCCTCGCTGATCGGGGTGGGCGCAGCGGCAGTCGACTTCCAGATGGGAACCGGCCGCATGCCGATGGCCAAGCCGGCCGCCCAGGCGCCCCGCAACCAGGTGACCTACTCGGACGAGGAGATCAGCGCGATCGCCGCCTACGTCGCCTCGCTCGGCGCCGGTCCGGCCATCCCGTCCGCCGACAAGTACTCCACCGCTGGCCTCTCCGACGAGGACCTGGCGCGCGGTGGCGAACTGTTCCGCACCAACTGCTCGGCCTGCCACAACTTCGAGGGCTCCGGTGGCGCGCTGCCGGACGGCGCCTACGCGCCCGCGCTGAAGGGCGTCTCCTCGAAGCACATCTACGAGGCTCTGCGCACCGGTCCGCAGCAGATGCCGCTGTTCTCCGAGGGCGCGCTGCCCGACGAGGACGTCAAGGACATCATCGGTTACCTGACCAACCTCAACGAGAAGCCCAGCTACGGCGGCTTCGCGCTCGGTGGCCTCGGCCCGGTGGCCGAGGGCTTCTGGGGTTGGTTGATCGGCATCGGCTCACTCGTGCTGGTTGCCACGTGGTTGGCCAAGAAGGGGGCTCGCGCGTGATGAACGACCACAAGGACATCGAACTGGTGGACGAGGCGTCCTACCAGCCGGTCCCGAACCCAGGCCTTGAGCCCCACCACGAGCGCTGGACGGACGCAAACGCGGCCGCTGGCAACCGCGCCTACCGCGAGGTGCTCGGCATGCTGGCCCTGGTGCCGCTGCTGGCCATCGCCTTCGTGGTGATCTACTTCGCCGTGCCGAAGGAGAACTACGTCAAGTTCGGCCCGCTGCATGCCAGTGCCATGCACGTCGGCCTTGGCCTGACCGGCGGCGTGGCCACCCTTCTCATCGGCTTCGCCTGCATCCACTGGGCCAAGCAGCTGATGGACGACACCGAGGTCATCGACTACCGCCACTCGGCGTCCTCGAGCGCTGATGACCGCGAGGCCATGCTGCAGCAGTGGCGCGCCGGCGCGGCGGAGTCCTCGCTCGGACGGCGCAAGCTGATCGGCCTCGGCCTGGCGGGTGCCGGACTGGCGGCAGTCCCGGCCGTGGTGCTTCTCGCCGACATGGGCCCACACCCGGGTCCGGGGTTGCGTCGCGCCACGATCGAGAAGACCATCTGGGCCGACGGGGTGAAGCTCGTCAACGACATCACCTTCAAGCCCATCAAGGCCTCCGACATGGAGATCGGGCAGCTGGTCAATGCAGAGCCCGAGAACCTCGAGGAACTGCACGGCACTGCCTTTCAGCAGGCGAAGGCCAAGGCGGCCATCATCATCGTCCGCATGGCACCCGAGTCCATCCGCATCCCCGAGTCCCGCAAGGACTGGCAGGTCAACGGCATCCTCGCCTACTCGAAGATCTGCACGCACGTGGGTTGCCCGATCTCGCTGTGGGAGCAGAAGTCGCACCACCTGCTCTGCCCCTGCCACCAGTCGACCTTCGACCTCGGTGACTCCGGCGTCGTGGTCTTCGGACCCGCCGCCCGCGCGCTGCCCCAGCTCCCGATCAAGGTGAGCGCCGATGGCTACCTGGTCGCCCAGCGCGACTTCGACGTCCCCGTTGGCCCCAGCTACTTCGAGCGCGACTCGCGCAACGACTTCAAGAAGGGTGACAACTGATGGCACGCCCCGCTGACGTTGTGGAGACCTCCCCGGCGCTGGACGTCCAGACGCCGACCAAGGAGTCCCGCGCTCCGAAGCTGCCCGGCGCCCTGAACTGGGCCGACGAGCGAGTTGGCCTTGCCAAGATGGCACGTGGCAACCTGCGCAAGGTCTTTCCCGACCACTGGAGCTTCCTGCTCGGTGAGATCGCGCTGTACTCCTTCATCATCCTGCTGCTGACCGGCGTCTTCCTGACGATCTGGTTCAAGCCGTCGATGGCGGAGATCGAGTACGAGGGCTCCTACCAGCTGCTGCGCGGCGTCGAGATGTCGGAGGCCTTCGCCTCCGCCCTGGCGCTGAGCTTCGACATCCGCGGCGGTCTGCTGGTGCGCCAGGTGCACCACTGGGCCGCGATCCTGTTCATCGCCGCCATGACGGTGCACATGCTGCGCGTCTTCTTCACCGGCGCCTACCGCAAGCCGCGTGAGCTCAACTGGCTGATCGGCGTCGGCCTGCTGGCGCTCGGCCTGATCGAGGGCTTCGCAGGCTACTCCCTGCCCGACGACCTGCTGTCCGGCACCGGCCTGCGCTTCGTCGATGGCCTGATCCGCTCCATCCCGCTGATCGGCACCTGGGCGGAGTTCTTCGTCTTCGGCGGCGAGTTCCCCGGCGACATCCTCGTGCCCCGCCTGTACATGGTGCACATCCTGCTGGTTCCCGGCATCCTGCTCGGCCTGATCGCCGCGCACCTGGCGCTGTTGGTGTACCAGAAGCACACCCAGTACCCCGGCCCCGGACGCACCGAGTCCAATGTCGTCGGCTACCCCCTGTTCCCGGTCTACATGGCCAAGGCTGGTGGCTTCTTCTTCGTGGTGTTCGGCGTCACCGTGCTGATGGGCGCATTCATGCAGATCAACCCCGTGTGGAAGTTCGGCCCCTACAACCCCGCTCAGGTGACTGCCGGTTCCCAGCCGGACTGGTACATGGGCTGGGTCGAGGGTGCCATCCGCATCATCCCGAACTGGGAGTCGCACATCGGCGGCACGACGTGGAGCTGGAACATCTTCGTTCCCGGCGTTGGCCTGATGGGTCTGTTGTTCACCGCCTTGGGCGCGTGGCCCTTCATCGAGCAGTGGATCACCGGTGACAAGGACGAGCACCACATCCTCGACCTGCCGCACAATGCGCCCACCCGCACCGCGCTGGGCATCGCGGGGATGACCTGCTACGCGATGTTCTGGCTGTCCGGCGGCAACGACATCCTGGCGACGCATTTCGGCCTGTCCCTCAACGACGTGACCCGCTTCATGCGCGTCGCCGTGTTCGTCATGCCGGTGATCGCCTTCTTGATCACCAAGCGCATCTGCCTCAGCCTCCAGCGCCGCGACGTCGAGCGCGTCCTGCACGGATCGGAGTCCGGCGAGATCGTGATGACGCCGCAGGGTCGTTACTACGAAGATCACGCGCCGATCAGCGAGGACGAGGCCTTCACCCTGACCCAGCACAAGCAGTACGACATGGTCGAGGCCGGGGAGCCGGGCGACGTTGCCGGCTCCGAGGTCAGTTCGCGTCGTGCCCGCTTCAGCCGCTGGTACGTAGGTGACGAGATCGCCAAGCCGACGACCGCCGAGATCGAGGACGCGCACCACCACGGTGACCCCCCCGAACTGGAGAGCCCCGGCCACTGAGTCAGTCACCTGCACGCCGAGCAGCGGACCCCGCGACCACCAACGGTCGCGGGGTCCGCTGCATCTGCAGGGTCGCGCTTCACCAATCCGCTCAGCAGGAGAGGGAGGTCCATGCCAGGGCCAGCCAGCAGCCGGCCCACATCGCCGGCCCGTAGGCGAAGGCGCTGCCGAATCGGGAGGGGTGGCGACGGCGCCACCACGTGGTCCCCAGCCCGAGCAGAACCCCCAGCGCCCCGGTGAACAGCAAGGCGAGGTACCACTCGTCCAGGCTGCGGAAGGAGGTGCACAGCGCCAGCACTGGCGCCAGGCGGACGTCACCGAAGCCCAGACCACCGAAGCGCCAGAACAGCCAGAACAGGGCGGTGGTGACCACGACGGCCACCGGCCAGCGGGCGGCCAGTGAGGTTCGGTCGCTGCTGGTGCACGCCACGGCGAGAGCGCCGAGCCCCGTCAGCCACCAACAGACGCGCACGAGCTGTTGTGGAAGAAAGGTCGTCCGTAGGTCCACCACCGTGAGCGCTGCGCCCAGCCCCGCGAAGCCCACCAGGAGAGGCCAGACACGCCAGGGCGTGGTGGCGACGGCCAAACCCGCCGTCATCCCGAGGACAGTCACCGGCAGCAGCATGGTGGTGCCTGTGAGCTCGTGATACCGGGGTTGGATGCCATCGCCACTGTCGGTGGGTTCGGGCAGCCTCGGAACGACAAGGGCCCCAGCCAGCCCCAGCAGGGCGCAGACGAGCACCGCTGCTGCTTGCGTCATGCCGCCGCCTGGAGGCCCACGTCCCCCACCCTAGGCAGGCACAGGGTCGGACGGGCGACGAGCTGACCCAGCGCGTCCTGTAACCGCGCCACCACCAATCGGCTGCAGGTGGGGTGAGGACTTTGCAGCAGCGTCACGAGGTCACCCTCGGAGAGACCGGTCAGCCTGACGGCCTCCTCGGTTCCGACCCGGGCAACGACGCGGGTGGCCAGGACGCGTCCCTCGGCCGCTCCCACCCTGCTCTCGGCGAGGTCGCGCAGCCCGTGCGCGTCCAGCCCGAAGAGTCGTTCTGCGTCCCGACGGCGGATCCGGTCGGGGGAGTGGCGGGGGCGGGGGNNCGGCCGGGGGTGTACTAGCCGCAGCACGGTCGCCGTCGGTACACCGACCAGCACCGCGAGGTGGCGGGGCCGGATGCCGGTCTGGTCGACCAGCTGCTGCACATGGCTGCGGAAGGGCGCCGCCAGCACCCAGTCGGCCAGATCGGCCAGTTCCGTGGTTGGGCGGTGGAGGGGCGCATCCGAGCGGCCGTCTGGCAGGGCAGTCATGGGGACTCCGGTTCTGTAGAGGTTTCTCACCCTCTTCGCCACCCCGGGAAGGCCCCCTGTGAGGTAGACCGGTTGGATCTTCAGGAACGGACAACACCCTGTGCTGCACGAAAGTTGTCACGGTCGAGCTGTCGGTAGGTCGGGCGGTGTCCGGTGATGATGGAAGTCGGCGGGACGCATTGCCCAAGCCCCCTTGACGGGCGTCCCCCGGTCGCATCGGTGCGGCAACCCTCGACAGGAAGACCCATGACGTCGCGTCATCGCTTGCTGCCGCCCGCCCATGACGCTGAATCACCCCCAGTGCCCTTGCGGGGATCGTCCAGCGTGGACAAAGGGTCCGCCCCCAATGGGGGGCGGACCCTTCGACCTGTGCCGACGTCGCGTCGGCGTCGGCTGTGGTCAGCGCTGTGCCTGGGAGAAACCAGCCTTCTCGGCGGCCTCCACGGAGCTGAACCACACGTCGGGGATCGTCCGGTCGTAACCGGTCGACCCGGGGGTGTGGTACTTCATCGAGCGCTCGTTGCCCTTGATCACGTACCCGGCCGGGGCCTCGTCGCCGACATAGGCGCCCTCGCCGTACTCATTGAGCGCGTTGACATCCTCCGCGACGGTCTCGGAGTCGTCGGTGATCCCGCCCTCATCGGCCATCACTGCCTCCCGCTCGGTCTCCTCCACCGACGAGTGGTCCACCTTGGTCTCCTCAAGGGGGGCGGCGGGCTGGTCTGGCGATGCACCACTGGCCGAGCGGTCAGCGGGCACGGTGCTGGCGTTCTCGTCGACCGCGGCAGCTCCGGCCTCGGCAAGGTCAACGTCGGAGGTGGGCTCCGTCTCGGCCTCGTCCAGGGTCACGTCCTCATCGCCGGGGACATAGGCCGAGGACGGCTGGTGGGCCGTCCACTCGTCGTCCTTGCTGCCCAGGAAGGTGCGGACGGCCACCGCGACGGCGGCCAGCACTGCACCCGCGGCGGCGACCTTGGCGACGCGCGCTGCGGCGGAGCCCTTGGCCTCGGGCTCGG
>DGKN01000038.1:217-4409 GCA_002387005.1 Propionibacteriaceae bacterium UBA4569 | reverse complement strand
CCCCCACCGACCGGTAGGCGGACGCCAGGTTGTTCCGCGATATCAACGTGTCCGGATGATCCGCCCCCAACACCCGCTCGAGTCGCTCTGTGTATCCCGCGAGGACGATTGCCGAAGAGGGTGTACCCAAGTCATTGGCCCAGAGCATGGCTCGAGCGGCACATACCCGGATCGCAGGACGGCTCAGCAAGACCTTCGATTGCTCCTGCGCCTCAAGTTCCACGAGTTGGCCCACCAGTCGATCGAGAACTGCTCGCTGCTCCGGGTAGGTCGATGGCGCCATCGCGTCAACAGGGTTCAGCACGTCCTCAGCGCTCACCACGGCAGCCTCCGGCGGCAGCCCTCCGTCGACTGCTTCCAAGTCTTCTCGGATGACGCGAGCCATCAGGCGGTGCGGTGCAACGAAGCGGACTGGCCGTTGGTCCATCCCGCTTGCGTCAACAGATTTGACGAGGATCGACGAGCGAATCAGCCGCGAGAGAGCTTCCCGAGCTAGGCCGTGCTCCGGAGCGAGTGCTTCGAGCCAGTCAGTAGGAACGCCACTCTCGGCCAAGTACGCCGTCGCCATCAGGATCCGCTTCGCCGCTTCCCCCAGAGAAGCGGCATCTTCTTTGCTGTGGTCCTCGTCCTCCTGCGCCAAGGAGTCCAGCACAGCCCGGTACGCCACACGCAGCGCCTGGTCCACCTTCTCTGGATAGCCCAACTCCTCGCGCCGGACCGCCTTGTGCAGTGGGCCCCCCTCCAAGCGCCTCAGATAGGCAGGGAAGTCGTCCTGGAACAGGTTGATGGCTGTGGCTGCTTGGGTAAGCGCGACCGGAAGCCGCCCGAGATCCTCGGCTACGGCGTCGGCACCGTCTGGGTCGTCCAGCCCCGTCGCGGTCAGCAGGTACTGCCGGGCCTGGCCGGGCGGATAGACGTCCACCGGTACCTCGGTTCCGACGGCGCTGGTGTGGTGAGTGGTCGTGCACAGCACTCGCATGCCCGGCCCGCGAGGGATCAGATTCTTGAGGTCGTCCGGATCTTCGACATTGTCGAACACCACCAAGCGATCCCCCCGCTGCCCGTCGTTGAGCCACACTGTGAGGCGCCGGGCTGTCTCTTCCGCTGGCTCTGTCTTGTCAACCTTCAAGACCTCGCGCGCGATACCGCTCAGTTCGTCGATGATTTGTTGCCGGGAGATGGCGTTGATCCAGATGACCGCAGGCCAGCCAGCCGCCTCGCATTCNNCTGCGGCCAGCTGTGACTTCCCCACGCCGCGCATCCCGTCCAGCGCCGCCAACGTCGCCACCCCGGAGTCGGCCAGTGCCGCACGAAGGTCCACCATCTCGAGTCGGTCGACCCAGTCCGGGGCACGCTGCGGCCGGGCACCCGCAATGAGCTGTCTGGGACGGCGTTCGAGCTCCGCGATCGCTGCCGCGATCAAGCTTTCAGTTTCGCTCTTGTCCGGCAAATCATCGACTCTGCTGGCCAACCCTTGGTAGACAGCGACGAGGTCCTTGAGAGCGCTCTGGGTAGCGATGCCCAACACTTGGGGTGAACGTGCCATCTTCAGCACCACCATGCGCGTGGTGTGCAGCATGGACTCGAAGTAGCGGCAGCCAATCTCGTCCAGGCCTGCGAACCAGATACGTTCGTTGTTCCCGAGCAACGCGGCCTTGAATTGCTCATGCCCCAGCATGGCCCCGCCCAGCACCGCGGGCCGATCTGCGCCGTTGAGCAGGTCTCGTAGCCTCTCCGCGACTGCTTCTTCGTCATCCTTCGTCAAGTGCTGCTCCGGCGCACGCGTCCCTTCGAACTGGGCGATGGCCTTCTTGGCAAGGGGCTTCAGGCTCGGGCCGCTGCCCGGAGCAAGCTCGGTGCCGGCGCTCAGGAGGTCCACCACACCCACCACATTGCCCGGGACGCCGAAGATCGCCAGGGCCGCACTCACCACCGGTCCGTACTGCTTGACCCCGTCAGTGACCGCGCTCATCTCGTGCCCCAATCTCCCGCCCACCAAGTGTCCGAGGTCAATTGTTCTGGAACCTGCGCACCCGCGCGGCAGTTTCCATGAAGGACCCCTTCTCACGGACTCTCAGACCTTCTCGCGTTTCCGCTAGAAACCCCCATACACTCCGAGCATGGACCCGATCCGCAACCCCTATGCCCCCGGCGCCGGCCAGCGGCCCCCCGAGCTGGCGGGTCGCGACGACCAGCTGCGCACCTTCGACGTCGTGCTGGAGCGCACCGCCAGGCAGCGTCCGGAGCGCTCGATCATCCTCACCGGGCTGCGTGGCGTGGGCAAGACCGTCCTGTTGAATGCGCTGCGCGGGTCGGCGGTTCGGGCGAAGTGGGGCACCGGCAAGTTCGAGGCCCGCCCCGACCAGGGCATTCGTCGTCCGCTGGGAGCGGCGCTGCACATGGCCGTCCGTGAGCTCGGGCACCGCGACGCCGACACCGTGTTGGGCACCGTCAAGGCCTTCATCGAGCGCGACGCCAAGCCCGGCGCCAAACTGTCCGAGCGCTGGAACCCCGGCATCAACGTCCCCGCCACCAAGGGCCGCGCCGACTCCGGCGACATCGAGATCGACCTGGTCGAGCTGTTCACCGACGTCGGCGGGCTGGCCGCCGACATGGGCGTCGGCGTGGCGATCTTCATCGACGAGATGCAGGACCTCCAGCCCGACGACGTCTCGGCGCTGTGCGCGGCGGTCCACGAGATCAGCCAGCAGCGCCTCCCGCTGATCGTCGTCGGCGCCGGGCTCCCCCACCTGCCCGCCGTGCTGTCGGCGTCCAAGTCATACTCCGAGCGGCTCTTCCGCTACAACCGGATCGACCGGCTGGAGCGCACCGCCGCCGACCTCGCCCTCACCCTCCCGGCCGAGGACGAGGAGGCCGCCTTCGAACCCGAGGCCCTCGACGCGATGTACGCGCTGACCGGCGGCTACCCCTACTTCATCCAGGCCTACGGCAAGGTCGTGTGGGACCTCGCGCCGAGCTCCCCGATCACCGCCGATGACGTCCGCGTCGCCACACCGGACGCGGAGGCCGAGCTGGCCGTCGGCTTCTTCGGATCCCGCTTCGAACGCGCGACCCCCGCCGAGCGCGAGTACCTGCGCGCGATGGCCGAGGCCGGCCTGGAAGACGACGAGTCCGGCGACGCCGACCAGGTCGCCACCTCGCGCGTCGCGGAGATCCTGGGACGCAAGGCGCAGTCGCTGTCCCCGGCCCGGGACGCGCTGATGAAGAAGGGCCTGGTGTACTCGGCCGAGCGCGGGAAGGTCGCCTTCACCGTCCCCCACTTCGGCCGGTACCTGCGCCAGCAGCAGTCCTAAGCCTGATGGGCCCGGGGCTCAGAGGGTGATGCCCACGTACTTGGTCTCGAGGTACTCGTCCAGGCCCTCGTGGCTGCCCTCACGCCCCAACCCGGACTGCTTCACGCCACCGAACGGCGCCGCCGGGTTGGACACCACGCCCGTGTTGAGCGCGACCATGCCCGACTGGAGCTTCTCCACTGCCGTGATCCCGCGGCCGATGTCGCGGGAGAAGACATAGGCCATCAGCCCGAACTCGGTGGCGTTGGCGAGCTCGATCGCCTCCTCGTCGGAGTCGACGACGACGATGGGCGCGACGGGCCCGAAGATCTCCTCGCGCANNATGGCCGCCGGTCAGCACGGTCGCGCCCTTGGCGACCGCGTCGTCGACGAGTTCGGCGACCTTGTCGCGGGTGGCCTGGTCGACCAGCGGGCCCAGGGTGGTGGCCTCCTCGGTTCCGGCGCCGACCACCAGCTTCTCGGTGGCCTCCACCAGCTTGGACGTGAACTCCTCGGCGACATCGCGGTGGACATAGAAGCGGTTCGCCGCGGTGCAGGCCTCGCCGTTGTTGCGGAACTTCGCGGGCATCGCTCCCTTCACGGCGGCGTCCACATCGGCGTCGGACAGCACCAGGAAGGGGGCATTGCCGCCCAGCTCCATGGACGTGCGCAGGACGTGCTCGGAGGCTTGGCTGAGCAGCTTGCGGCCGACCTCGGTGGAGCCGGTGAAGGTGATCTTGCGCAGCCGGTCGTCGGCAAGGATCGGCTCGGAGACGTCACTGGACCGGGAGCTGACAACGCAGTTCACGACGCCGGCGGGCACTCCCGCGGCGCTGAGCACGTCCATCAGGTAGAGCATCGTGAGCGGGGTCGCGGAGGCTGGCTTGATGACGACGGTG
>DGKN01000038.1:0-201 GCA_002387005.1 Propionibacteriaceae bacterium UBA4569 | reverse complement strand
GCGGGAAGTTCCACGGGGTGATCGCGTACACCGGCCCGACGGGCTGCTTCATCGTGAGCAGACGGTTGCCGCCGAGCGGAGCGGTGGTCCAGCGGCCCTCGGCGCGGCAGGCCTCCTCGCTGAACCAGCGGAAGAACTCGGCGCCGTAGGTCACCTCGCCCTTCGACTCGGCCAGCGGCTTGCCCATCTCGAGGGTCATCA
>DGKN01000237.1:6857-7338 GCA_002387005.1 Propionibacteriaceae bacterium UBA4569 | reverse complement strand
CGGAGGAGGTGGAGGAGGTCGTCAAGCCCACCGGCTTCTTCCGCGCCAAGACGGCCTCGGTGCAGGGTTTGGCCCAGGTGCTCGTCGACGAGTTCGACGGTGTGGTTCCAGCCACGATGGAGGACCTGGTCCGGCTTCCCGGGGTGGGCCGCAAGACTGCGAACGTCGTCCTCGGCAATGCCTTCGGGGTGCCCGGGATCACGCCCGACACCCATTTCATGCGAGTCACCCGGCGGATGGGGTGGACGGCTGCCACGAAGCCGGATGCAGTTGAGTCCGAGGTCGGCGCCCTGTTCGAGCCCGAGCGGTGGGTGCAACTGTCCCACGACGTGATCTGGCACGGCCGACGACGTTGCCACGCTCGTCGTCCGGCCTGTGGCGCCTGCCCGGTCGCCGACCTGTGCCCCAGCTTCGGCGAGGGTGAGACCGACCCGGCAAAGGCTGCGAAACTCGTGCGGGAACCACGCGGATGACCATGCTC
>DGKN01000237.1:0-6707 GCA_002387005.1 Propionibacteriaceae bacterium UBA4569 | reverse complement strand
TGGTTCGACCCCGACCGCGTCCGCAGCCCCGACCACGCCCGTCCCGACGCGGACGACCGCGTTGGCGACCGCTACCCCCCTGACCGCCCCGCCCGGGGTGGACGCCTGCCCCAGCGGCGGCACCGACAAGCGCGTCCAGGGAGGCCTGCCGGACGACAGCTACGCCTGTCTCGGGGATCGGTCGACCAAGATCAACGTTGCGTCCCTGGCGCAGGGCAAGCCAGTGTTGATCAACCTGTGGGCCTCGTGGTGCCAGCCCTGCATCAACGAGTCGACCCATCTGGCCGCGGCTCACCGCGCCTTCGGTGGCTCCGTCAACTTCTACGGAATCGACGTGAAGGACTCCGAGGCGGACGCACGAGAACTGCTCGCCGCGTCAGGTGTGCAGTACCCGCAGCTCGTCGACCCCACCGGGCTGAGCCGCATCAAACTGCGCGCAGCGGCGCTCCCCATGACGATCGTGCTCGATTCCTCCGGCAAGGTCGTCTACCAGGAGTCGCACGAGTTCACCAGCGGTGCCGAGATTGGCGTCCTGCTGCAGGACACGCTGGGACTGGTTCCATGATCGACCCTCGTGAGGTTCCAGAGCCCCTGGTCGGCCTGGCGGACGCGTTGTCGCATGACCTGGAGCCGATCCGGATCAGCCGCGACCGGGTTCCGGAGCGGAACACCCGTACCAGCGCTGTATTGATCATGGTTGGGCTGGATGATCTTGACATCACCTTCACCGAGCGGGCGCACACGCTGCGGTCCCATCCGGGGCAGATCTCCTTCCCGGGCGGACGCACGGAGGAGGGTGAGAACCCCGAGCAGACCGCGCTGCGCGAGGCCCACGAGGAGGTCGGCGTTCAGCCCACAGACCTGAGCCTGCTCGGAAGGTTGCCCCGCGCCCACGTCCCCACCAGCGGCTTCGACGTCTTTGCGGTGGTCGCCAGCTGGCAGGGAAGCTCTCCGATCGGCGCGGTCGACAAGCGAGAGGTGGAGGCCGTGCACCGCTTCCGCGTCGCCGACCTGGTCGACCCCGCCAACCGGGTCACCGCAACCCTGCCCAGCGGTTACCGAGGGCCAGCCTTCGTCTTCGGTGAGCTGGTGCTGTGGGGCTTCACCGCCGCCCTCACCGATCGGCTGCTGGACCTCGGCGGCNNCCCGCGCGGTCCTCCCCCCCCCCCCCCCCCGCCCGGCTCCGGGCCCCTGGCGGCTGGTCCCGCCCGTGGGATTCGTCGCGACTGATGCCCGTCCCGAGGCGCTTCATCCAGGATGGACGCGGACCGCGCTGACCTGACTTCGGGTTTCGGTGCAGAGGTGCCGTGACTGACCCCTGACCCAAACCCGAACCCGGGGGCGGGTACAGGTCGTCGTGTACCGATACCCCCGCCCAGGCCGTGTGATCGGGGCACGCCGAGATCGTGCTCCCCTCGGAACCGGCGGGCCCATCTGGAAGGATCGACGCATGCCCAATGACGCCATTGCCACTGAAGTCCAGCCCAGTGAAGTCCAGCCCAGTGAAGTTCAGCCCAGTGAAGTTCAGCCCAGTGAAGTTCAGCCCAGTGAAGTTCAGCCCAGTGAAGTTCTCCAGGCACGCACCCCCAATTGGTGGAAGAGGGCGGTCGTCTACCAGATCTATCCCCGGTCGTTCGCCGACTCCAACGGCGACGGGGTGGGCGACATCCGTGGCATCATCGACCACCTCGACCACCTCGCGACCCTCGGCGTCGACGTCGTGTGGCTGTCCCCGGCCTACCGTTCCCCACAGGACGACAACGGCTATGACATCTCTGACTACCAGGACATTGACCCGCTGTTCGGCAGTTTGGCCGACCTCGACGACCTGATCGCGGGCCTGCACCAGCGCGGCATGAAGCTGGTGATGGACCTGGTCGTCAACCACACCTCCGACGAGCACGAGTGGTTCCAGGAGTCTCGTCGTCCGGGGTCGGAGAAGGCCGACTGGTACTGGTGGGCACCGCCGCGCGCGGGCTTCGCCCCCGGCGAGCAGGGTGCGGAACCGACCGACTGGCGGTCGATGTTCTCCGGTTCGGCGTGGAAGTTCGACGAGCTGCGCGGTGAGTACTTCCTGCACCTGTTCAGCACCAAGCAGCCCGACCTCAACTGGGAGAACCCGCAGGTGCGTCAGGCGGTCTACGCGATGATGAACTGGTGGGTCGCGCGCGGCGTCGACGGATTCCGGATGGACGTGATCAACATGATCAGCAAGTCCGTTCCGTTGGCCGACGGGGCGAACTACTTCGACGGTCCGCGCATGGATGAGTTTCTGCACGAGATGCACCAACACGTGATGGCCGGGCAGAACCTGGTGACCGTCGGCGAGATGCCCGGCGTCACCCTCGAGGCGGCTGCCAACTACACCGACCCCTCCCGCGAAGAACTGGACATGGTCTTCCAGTTCGAGCACGTCGGGCTGGACGAGGTGCCCGGTGGCGGCAAGTGGGCGCTGAAGCCGCTGCACCTACCCGACCTCAAGGCCTCGCTGTCGCGCTGGCAGTACGGCATGGAGGGCAGCGGCTGGAACTCGCTCTACTGGGACAACCACGACCAGCCGCGCATCGTCTCTCGCTGCNNGGACGATTCGGACGAGTACCGGGTCGCCTCCGCCAAGACGCTGGCGACCGTGCTGCACCTGATGAAGGGCACGCCGTACATCTACCAGGGAGAGGAGATCGGCATGACCAATGCCCACTTCACCTCCATCGACCAGTACCGCGACATCGAGACCCTGAACCATTACGCCGAGGCGCGCGAGCAGGGCACGGCTGAGAAGTCGCTGCTGGAGAGCTTCGCCGTGAAGGGACGCGACAACGCCCGCACCCCGATGCAGTGGGACGACTCCGAGCAGGCCGGCTTCACCACCGGGGAGCCGTGGATCGCGGTCAACCCGAACAAGGACGTGGTGAACGCGGCTGCCGCGGTCGCCGACGCCGACTCGGTCTTCCACCACTATCGGTCGCTGATCGGCCTGCGCCATGACCACGAGATCGTCCGCGAGGGCGTCTTCGACCTGTTGGAGCCCGAACACGAGCAGCTCTTCTGCTACACCCGTACCCTGAGCGGGTCGGACGGGGACGAGCAGCTGCTGGTGCTGGCGAACCTGTCACCGTCCGAAGTTGAGCTGCCGGAGGCGCTGCGAACCGACGGGGACGTCTGGCTGGCCACCCATGCGGAGCGTGCGTCCGACCGGCTGCAGCCCTGGGAGTCGCGCGTGCTCAAGGTGCGCTGAGCTGGGCCTGGCCTGCCACAACCACCCAGACGGACAGCGACCCCGCCCGGTTCAACCGTGCGGGGTCGCAGTCTCTTGAGCTGTGGGTGCTGCGCCTCAGTGCTTCTCGAGGTCGGAGGCCTGCTTCTTCACCTCAGCCAGACCGGAACGGTCCCGGGCGTCGGTGTTGACTTCCTGGACACCGCGCGTGAGGGAGGCCTTGATCGAGTCGACGGTGGCCTTGGTCTCGGCGATCGTCTGCTTGGGCGGCTGCACCTTCTTGATCTGCGACTTGCCGAGCAACGCCAAGATGCCCGCGATGAGCAGCAGGATGATCGCCATCACGACGGCACCGAGTGCAGCGGCTGCGAGCCAGCCCCAGTTGAACAGGTGCACGAACCAGGCGCCGAAGGCACCAGCGCCAGCCAGGAAGAGCAGCGAGGCGGCGTTGGCCGCGAGGTAGCCCGCGGCGCCGAACATGCCGCCGCCGATGCCGGCAGCCTTGGCGGCGGGCTTGAGCTCGGCCTGTGCCAGCTTGGGGATGTCCCGGGTGATGACCTGGGCATCGCCCTTGATGTTGTCGACCAGCTGCTTGGGGTTGATGCGCTGGGCGGCGCGTTCATAGGCCGTGGAGCGGGTCAGTCGGATCGCCATCTCAGTCTCCTGCTTCGGATCGGATACACCTTGAGCCTAGAGGTAGGCACGGGGTCGGGCGCCACACATCGGCCCTTGATATCGCGGTCAGCTGATCTGTTCGTCTGCCGCGATCCGCGTTTGCTCGTGGGCCCCGTCGCGACGGCGCAGCATCAGCGCGCCCACCAGTGCGGCCAGCACGGACGCCACCAGCACTGCCATCTTGGCCTCCCCGGCCAGTTCCGCTTCGTCCGCGAAGGCCAGGTCACTGACCAGCAGGGAGACGGTGAAACCGATGCCGCACACCATCGCCGTGGCCCGGATGTCGGGCCAGCGCACGCCAGTGGCCAGTTCCGCGGAGGTGAACCGTGCGGTCAGCCGGGCAGCGCCGTAGACGCCGATGAACTTGCCCACCAGCAGGCCAAGGAGCACGCCCAGGGGCACCGGGTTGGTGACGAGCGCCCGAGCTGCGTCGCCGCTCACCTCGACGCCGGCGGACATGAATGCGAACAGTGGGACGACGAGCGCGGCGCTCCACGGCTCGATTGCGTGGCGCCAGCGGTCCAGGGGGTCGTGCAGCTCGTCCTCGCGGGTGCGGACGGCCAAGCCCAGGGCGACGCCGGCGATGGTGGCGTGTACGCCCGAGGAGTGCATGAACCACCACGCGCCGATCCCCAGCGGGATGAGCAGCCAGAGGGAGTCGATGCCACGGTGCTGGAGTACCGCGAAGACGGCGATGCAGGCGAAGGCTGCCGCCAGCCAGGGCAACTGGATCCCGCTCGCGAAGAAGACCGCGATGATGATGATCGCGCCCAGGTCGTCCACGATCGCCAGCGTGAGCAGGAAGGCACGCACCCCGTCCGGCAGATGCTTGCCCGCCACGGACAGGACGGCCAGTGCGAAGGCGATGTCGGTCGCCATCGGGATCGCCCAGCCGCCCAACCGTCCGTCGCCGCCGAGGTTCATGACGAGGTACAGCACGGCAGGCACGAGCATGCCGCCCACCGCAGCCAGGATGGGCAGCAGCGCGTCCGCGGGTCGGCTCAGCGAACCCTCGACGAACTCACGCTTGAGCTCCATGCCGGCGACGAAGAAGAAGATGGTCAACAACCCGTCGACGACCCAGGCGTGGAAGGTCAGCGGGCCCAACTGCCAGTGGGCCAGCGCTTCATAGGGTGTTTGGGCGAGGTTGGCGGCCAACAGCGCGGCGATGGTGGCGGCCAGCATCAGGAAACCGCCGACTGTCTCCTGGCGGACGATGTCGGCCAGGTGCATTCGGTCGGCGGCACGTCCGGGGCCGAAGGCGATGCGGGAAGGGCGGAAGCTCACAGGAGGTCCTCTCGGGCAGGGCGGCATGAACCGCCGACCAGACTTCCCGGCACACCGTGGGCGAGTTTAGCAGCGGGGGTTGGGGTTGCTTTGGCGGCGGGGTTGGATTTTCGACCTAGAGCGGGATGACGAGCCCGTCGTCGGACAGGTCGATCGGCGCGGTGAGCTCCTGGTGGTCGACCCAGGCCCGCCACACTCGCAGCTGATAGGGCAATCGCAGGTCGTCCGCGCCCGGCGCCGAACGGTCGTAGAGTTCTTGGACGTCACCCAGCACCAGCTGGCGCAGGTCGTCGTCCAGGGCGGCGACGGCCGGCTGCGCGGCCACCATCGCCTGCAGTCCAGCCCGGTTGATCGGCTGCCAGACGCGGAAGTCGCGGCTCTCGACCCGCGGGAAGTACTTGCTCTCCACCAGGGCCGCGACCGAATCGGTGCCGTAGTCGCCGCGCATGATGTCGTCGTCCACCTGGCGCAGCAGAGAGACCAGACGGCGCACCCACGGCACGGAGTCGTCGCGGACGAGGTAGGAGGCGCTGGCGGTGCCGCCGGGGCGCAGCACGCGAGCCATCTCCGAGAGCACCAGACCGGGCGCGAACCGGTGGAAGACCTGGTGGGCGACGACGGCGTCGAACTGGCACGGCTCGAAGGGCAGCGACTCGGCCTCAGCGGCGACGGTGACGAGTCGAGGGTCGGCGTGCAACTGCTCGACGCGGGCCATGTTCTTGTCGANNTGGACAGCAGACGGGGTAGGGACGCGGGGCCGCCCAGGGTGAGGACGCGGGCTGCGCGCAGCGGGACCATCCAGTCGACAGCCGGGCTGGGGAACTGGGTGCGTCGGGATCCCTGCATGGGCCCCACTCTAGGGCTTCTCGAGGCTTGCCCCGACGCGCATGCCGCTGCCTGTGGACAAGGCACGGACGAGGTTTTCCACAGCTTTCCGGCTGGTGACAAGTGAACGGCACGAATGACAAGAGTGAAGGCGTGGGAACTTTCGTCGTCGTCATCAGCAGGGATCCGCAGACCGTTGAGCACGCGCTCGTTGCGTGCGCGGCTGCGCAGGCCGAAGCGCAGGTGGTCCGGGAACCGGAGGAGATCAGGCGGTGGTGGTCCGAGGCGCCGCTGGCCCTCGTGGGGAGCGAGATGGCGCCGCTGGTCGCCGGACTGGGGCTGCCGTCCCGGGCGAACGTCCATCTGGTCGGTCCGAGCGTCGACGAGCTGGTGGCATGGTCAGCGCCCCTGGAAGCCTCGGTGCTGGTGCTGCCCGAGCAGAGCGCACTGTTGGCTTCCTTGGTCGACCGTCTGGACGAGGCGCCCGGGGAGGCGCGCATCGTCGCGGTCAGCGGCGGCTCCGGCGGGGTGGGGGCGAGCACCTTTGCCTGCGCCCTGGCGCAGGTGGGGGCTGCCCGGGGGCTTCGGGCTGCCGTCGTCGACCTGGACCCCTTGGGTGGCGGGCTGGACCTTCTGGTCGGGGCCGAGACCGCCGAGGGCTGGCGGTGGCCGGAGCTGTCGTCCGCCAGCGGCCATCTCGGGGCTC
>DGKN01000067.1:6362-10510 GCA_002387005.1 Propionibacteriaceae bacterium UBA4569 | reverse complement strand
GGTACCTCACACGACGAGGAATCAGCATGTTGCTCAGGCTCGTGCGTTCTCGGTGGCGGGAGCAGACCCCTGGGCCGCGGGGGCCTCGGAAGCCTGCTCGGCGCGACGGCGACCGCCGCGCTCGGGACGGTCGGTACGACCCTCGCCACGGCCACGACGGGCCGGACGCTGGCGACCGGGAGCGGCAGCGCGGGCAGCCTTCTGGGCAGCGCGCTCGGCCTTGGTGCCGGTGACGTCACCCTTGTAGATCCACACCTTGACGCCGATGCGACCGAAGGTCGTGCGAGCCTCGAAGAAGCCGTAGTCGATGTCGGCGCGCAGCGTGTGCAGCGGCACCTGGCCATCGCGGTAGCTCTCCGAACGGCTCATCTCGGCGCCGCCGAGACGACCGGAGCACTTGATCTTGATGCCCTGGGCACCAGAACGCATGGCGGTCTGCTGTGCCTTGCGCATGGCGCGCCGGAAGGCGACGCGGGCGCCGAGCTGCTCGGCGATGCCCTGGGCAACGAGCTGGGCATCGATCTCGGGGTTCTTGACCTCGAGGATGTTCAGCTGGATCTGCTTGCCGGTCAGCTTCTCGAGGGCGGCGCGCACGCGCTCCGCCTCGGCGCCGTTGCGGCCGATGACGATGCCCGGACGGGCAGCGTAAAGGTAGATGGTCACGCGCTCGGAACGACGCTCGATCTCGATCGAGGAGATGCCGGCACGCTCAAGGGTCTTGNNAGGTCTTGAGGAGGTACTGGCGGATCTTCACGTCCTCACCGACGAAGGCCGCGTACTGCTTCTCGGCGTACCAACGGGTCTTGTGGTCGGTGGTGATGCCGAGGCGGAAGCCATGCGGGTTGATCTTCTGGCCCATGCTCAGGCTCCCTTCTTGCTCTCAGACGGCTTGCGGTCAAGGTGTGCGGGCTTCGCCGAGGCGGAAGCCTTGGGCTCGACAACCACGGTGATGTGGCTGGCGCGCTTGAGGATGCGGCTGGCGGAACCCTTGGCCCGCGGACGGATGCGACGCATGGTCACGCCCTCGTCGACGTAGGCCTGGCTGATGACCAGGTCGTCGGCGCGCAGGTTCTCGGTGTTCTCCGCGTTGGCGATCGCCGAGGCGACCAACTTGTACACGGGCTCGCTGGCGGCCTGGGGCGCGAACTTCAGGACGGTCAGTGCCTCATGGGCACCCATCCCACGCACCAGGTCGACGACGCGGCGAACCTTGGTCGGGCTCATCCGGACGTGACGCGCGATGGCGTACGAGCCAGGACGATCCCCGAGCAGGGCAGCGCGACGGCTGGGCCGGCTTTCGTTGTTGCTCATTGTCTGATCAGTTCCTTTACTCGCCCGCTCAGCGGCGGCGGCTCTTCTTGTCGTCCTTCACGTGGCCCCTGAAGGTACGAGTGGGGGCGAACTCCCCCAGCTTGTGACCGATCATGGCCTCGGTGACGAACACCGGGACGTGCTTGCGACCGTCGTGAACTGCGATGGTGTGACCGATCATGTCGGGCACGATCATCGAACGACGCGACCAGGTCTTGATGACGTTCTTGGTGCCCTTGTCGTTCTGAGCATCGACCTTCTTGGTCAGGTGCTCGTCGACGAAGGGACCCTTCTTCAAGCTACGAGGCATTTGTACTCAGGCTCCCACTCAGCGCTTCTTGCCGGACTTGCGACGGCGGACGATCAGACGGCTGCTCGCCTTGTTCTTGTCGCGGGTACGGCCCTCGGGCTTGCCCCACGGCGACACCGGGTGACGACCACCCGAGGTGCGACCCTCGCCACCACCGTGCGGGTGGTCGATCGGGTTCATGACGACACCGCGGACGGTCGGGCGGACGCCCTTCCAGCGGCTACGGCCGGCCTTGCCCCAGTTGATGTTCGACTGCTCGGCATTGCCGACGCCGCCCACGGTTGCGCGGCAACGCACGTCGACCATGCGCATTTCGCCCGAGGGCATGCGCAGCGTGGCGTACTTGCCCTCGCGAGCGACCAGCTGGATCTCGGCACCAGCCGAGCGACCGAGCTTGGCGCCGCCACCGGGACGCAGCTCCACCGCGTGCACCGTGGTGCCGACGGGGATGTTGCGCAACGGCAGGTTGTTGCCGGGCTTGATGTCGGAACCTTCGCCGGCCTGGACGGTCATGCCCTGGCTCAGGCCCTGGGGGGCGATGATGTAGCGCTTCTCGCCGTCTGCGTAGTGCAGCAGCGCGAGGCGGGCGGTGCGGTTGGGGTCGTACTCGATGTGAGCGACCTTGGCCGGCACGCCGTCCTTGTCGTAGCGCTTGAAGTCGACCAGGCGGTAGGCCTGCTTGTGTCCACCACCGATGTGACGGGTGGTGATGCGGCCGGTGTTGTTGCGTCCACCGGTCTTCGGCTTGGCCACCAGCAGCGACTTCTCGGGGGTGGAGCGGGTCAGCTCGACGAAGTCCGACACGCTGCTGCCACGACGACCAGGAGTCGTCGGCTTGTACTTACGGATACCCATGAGGTCTCAGTTTCCTTGTCTCAGCGTCGAACCGGTCAGGCGACCGGGGCTCCGAAGATGTCGATGCGCTGGCCCTCGGCGACCGTCACGATGGCACGCTTCGTGTCGGGACGCTTGCCGATGCCGAAGCGGGTACGACGCTTCTTGCCCTGGCGGTTGATGGTGTTGACCGAGAGGACCTTGACGCCGAAGACCTTCTCGACGGCAATCTTGATCTCGGTCTTGTTCGCCTGCGGGGCGACGAGGAAGGTGTACTTGTTCTCGTCGAGCAGGCCGTAGCTCTTCTCGCTCACGACGGGCGCGAGCAGGATGTCGCGGTGGTCGCGGATCTTGAGGGCGTCGCTCACTTCTCGGTCTCCTCATCGGCGGCCGCGGAGGCGGCCTCGGTCTCGGTCGCGACGGCCTTGACGCTCTTGCCCTTGGCGGGGCCCGAGGTGTAGGCATCCAGCGAGGCCTTGGTGAAGACCACGCCATCGTTGACCAGGATGTCGTAGGCGTTCAGCTGGTCGACAGCCAGGGCATGCACGGTCGGGACATTGCGCAGGCTCAGCCAGGCGACGTCCTCGGTGCGGTCCAGCACGACGAGCAGCTTGGTGACGTCACCGAGCGACTGCAGCGCCTGGAGGGCAGCCTTGGTCGAGGGGACCTCACCGGCGACGATGCTGTCCAGCACGAACACCTTGCCGTCGCGAGCGCGATCGGACAGGGCGCCCTTGATGGCCGCAGCGATCATCTTCTTGGGGGTGCGCTGCTCGTAGCCGTGGGGCTTCGGGCCGTGCACGGTGCCGCCGCCGACCCAGATGGGCGAACGACGCGAGCCGTGACGGGCGCGACCGGTGCCCTTCTGGCGCCAGGGCTTGATGCCACCGCCACGGACCTCGCCGCGGGTCTTGGTGGAGTGCGTGCCCTGACGAGCAGCGGCCTGCTGGGCCACGACGACCTGGTGGATCAGCGGGATGTTGGTCTGCACGTCGAAGTACTCACCGGGGAGCTCCGTGGTGCCGGCCTTCTTGCCGTCGACGCCGAGGACGTCGACCTTCAGCGACTCGCTCATGCGACATCACCCTTCTTGGCAGCGCTGCGGACGACGACCAGGCTGCCCTTGTTGCCCGGGATGGCTCCGCGGACCAGGATCAGGCCGCGCTCGGCGTCGACAGCGTGGATGGTCAGGTTCTGGATGGTGACCTGGGCATTGCCCATGCGGCCAGCCATGCGCATTCCCTTGAAGACNNGCGGGGGTCGAGCAGCCACCGATGGAACCGGGCGAGCGGTGCTTGCGGTGCACACCGTGGCTCGCGCTGAGGCCCTTGAAGCCGTGGCGCTTCATGACACCCGCGGTGCCCTTGCCCTTGGTCACGCCGGTCACGTCGACGACCTCAGCGGCAGCGAAGGTCTCGGCGGTGACTTCCTGGCCGAGGGTGTACTCACTGGCGTCCGCGGTGCGGAGCTCGGCGAGGTGCTTGCGCGGGGTCACGCCAGCCTTCTCGAATTGGCCCGACTCGGGCTTGGTGACCTTCTTGGCCTTGACCGCACCGAAGCCGAGCTGGACGGCGGAGTAGCCGTCGGTCTCGGGGGTACGGACCTGGGTGACCACACAGGGGCCAGCCTGGATCACTGTCACGGGGACGACCTTGTTGTTGTCGTCCCACAACTGGGTCATGCCGAGCTTGGT
>DGKN01000067.1:1024-6291 GCA_002387005.1 Propionibacteriaceae bacterium UBA4569 | reverse complement strand
CGCTTGTGGGTGCGCATCTCGAAATGCTCGCGGCTGTCCTTGTACTTGTGGGGCGAACGGATCACACAGAACACGTTCTTCTCGGTCGGCAGCGGCACCGGGCCGGCAACCTTGGCACCCGTACGGGTCACCGTGTCGACGATCTTGCGCGCCGACGAGTCGATGACCTCGTGGTCATAGGCACGGAGCCTGATGCGGATCTTTTGTCCCGCCACAGTTGTTCCTTCTACTCGTCCAAGCTCGGTCCGGATGGTTCCGGCTTTCAGCTCCGCTGATTCGGCTCCTGACAAGCAATCCTGCTGTCAATCACCGACCCCCGCGGTCGGGTGTGTCGCACTACTGCTCCGCACACAAGTACCACTGTTGGATTGTGTCGGCCGCTTCTGCAGTGCCACACGGGGCGACTGCCCGGGGGCCTGCTCGGCGTTCGCGCGCCACAGCTGGCCCCGTCGGAGCAACTTGAAGATTCTGTCATGTTCCGGCGCCAGTGCCAAATCCGGTTGGCAGCATCCAGGAGTCAGGCACGCGTGAGAATGCTTGCGCTCACAGGGCTGCTGTGGGACCTTGGGCGAACACCGACGGCAAGGAGGCTGGCGATGGACGTCGAGGTGCGCGAGGTGGCCGACTTCCTGGCCGCCCACGAACCCTGGAGCGAGCTGGACAGCCGACTGGTGGACGAGCTGGCCACCCGCATGCAGGTCCGCTACTACCGGCGCGGCACGCCCATCATGATGGTCGGACAGCCCAACAACATAGTGCACGTGTTGCGTTCGGGGGCGGTCGACATCGTGGACGCGACCGGGCAACTGGTGGAGCGGACAGAACCCGGGGGCTCCTTCGGCGCCTCCTCGCTGCTGTCGCGTGCGCCGTCCCGATACACCATCACCGCGATCGAGGACTCACTGGCCTATGTGATGTCGGCCGACGTCTTCCACCACCTCCACCAGCACCACGAGGCCGTGCGACAGTTCTACGAGCAGGTGGGAGAGACCCGGGTACGGGTTGCCGCGAGCACCGTACGGCAGGCCGACCGGGGGGCCAGCGCCTGGCTCGGTCTCGAGCTCGGGGAGATCTCCGCCGGACGGGAACCGATCACCACCTCCCCAACCTCGACGATCCGGCAGGCGGCCCAACTGATGCGCGAGCGCAATGTTTCGGCGCTGATGGTCGTGGCCAACTCACTGCTGGTGGGCATCGTCACCGACCGGGACCTGCGCAACAAAGTGGTGGCCAGCGGCCTGGACATCGCTTTGCCGGTCAGTGAGGTGATGAGTCCTCGCCCACTCACCATGGATCCGGGGGCGCGCGCCTTCGAGGCCCTGCTCACGATGACCTCGCGCAATGTGCGCCACCTGCCACTGGTCAGCGAAGGGCGTCCGGTGGGTCTGGTCAGCCAGGGTGACCTGCTCCGGCTGGAACAGGCCAATCCCCTCTTCCTGATCGGTGACATCGCCCGGCAGAACGACGTGGCCGGCCTGGCCGCGGTCAATGCCCGACGCGCCCAGGTCGTCTCCCAGCTCTTCGCCCAGGATGCGTCCGCCGACGACATCACCCACCTGCTCACGGCCCTGGCCGATGCGACCCACCGTCGCCTGCTCGAGTTGGCGACGGCAGAACTCGGCGAGGCGCCGGGGCGGTGGTGCTGGCTCGTGCTCGGTTCGCAGGCGCGGGGTGAGCTGGGGCTGTCCAGTGACCAGGACCACGCCATCCTGTACGAGGACGGCATCGAGCAGGCGCGGCTGGGATGGTTCGAGCAGGTGGCCATCCGGGTGCGCGACGGGCTGGCCGTGTGCGGCTACGCCGTGTGCGATGGCGACGTGATGGCGACCAATCCCCGGTGGCGTGCCTCCCAGAGCCAGTGNNAGTACTTCCACCGCTGGCTCAACGAACCGGAGCCGCAGGCGGTGCTCCACTCACAGATCTTCTTTGACGCTCGCGTCGCCCATGGGGACGCCGAGCTGTTCGACCAGGTACGCACGGAGACCCTGTCGATGGCCCCACAGTCGCGCCGATTCCTCGCCCACCTCGCCGCGCAGGCCGTCCAGCGGCAGCCACCGATCGGCTTCTTCCGGGGCTTCGTCCTGGAGAAGGAGGGCGACCACCGCGACACCCTCGACCTGAAAGCAGGTGGCGTGCACGCGGTGATAGAGCTCGCCCGGGTGCACGCCCTCAACAACTCAATCTCGGCAGTCGGCACCACGGAACGGCTGCGCGCCTTGGCCGCGCAGGGCCATCTCACGCAGCAGGGAGCCAACGACCTGATCGACGCCTTCCTGTTCTGCAGCCATGTGCGCTTGCGGCATCAGAACCGCCAGTTGGCCAGCGGCGAGCGCTCGGACAACTTCGTCAGCCCTGACGAGTTGAGCACCTTCGAGAAGCGACACCTGCGAGACGCCTTCGGGGTCATCCGCAAGGCGCAGGAGGGCCTCGGCTACCTCTTCCAGACCCACCTCGTCCGCTGAGGCCACGAGATGCCGCTGTTTCGCCGATCCCCCGCCGAGCACCGTGCCCGCCAGGCGCGCATGTTGACCGACGGTGTCATGCGCCGCTTCCTGGAGGCCCCACTACCCGATCCGTCCACCCCCGCCTCCCGGCTGCCGCTGCTCGCCGTGGACGTCGAGACGACTGGGCTGGACCCCGAACGCGACCGGCTGCTGTCCATCGGATGGGTGCCGGTGGACGCCCTCGCGATCCCCCTGGCGGGCGCCGGCCACGTCATCGTCCACTCCGACGCCCAGGTGGGCCAGTCGGCCACCCTGCACAGGATCACCGACGACCAGCTGAGTCAGGGTTCGGAACTCGTCGAGGCAGTCGACGCCTTCCTGACCGCCTGCACCGGACGCGTGCTGCTGGCCCACCATGCGGTACTGGAGACCGGCTTCCTCGGCCTGGCCTGCGAGCAGGTCCACGGAGTGCGTCCCCGCTTCAGCGTCGTCGACACCATGCAGGTGCAGTACCGGTTGTTGACCCAGGGATTCGACGACGAGCCGCCACGCGGTGCCCTGCGGTTGTGGGGTGCCCGCGACCAGTACGGCCTGCCCCGTTATGCGGCGCACAATGCGCTCACCGACGCGCTGGCGTGCGCCGAACTCTTCCTGGCCGAGGTCGGCGCCATGGGCGGTGACCCCACCCTCAAGCAGTTGTCCGCCTGAGGGCAAGCCCGACCCACTCGTGCGGGAACCTTCGCTCAGAGGCTCTCGCGGAAGCGCTTGAGACGCGCCAGGCAGGAGTCGTGGCCCAGCAACTCCATGCTCTCGAACAGCGGCGGGGAGACATTCGTCCCGGTGATCGCCACCCGCGCGGGCCCGAAGGCAAACTTGGGCTTGATGCCGAGATCGTCCACCAACTTGGCGCGCAGTGCTGACTGGATGGTCTCGGCGTCGAAGCGCGACAGGCTCTCGAGCACCCCGATGCTCTCGTCCAGCACCTGCGTCGCATTGTCGGGCAGCTTCGCCACGGCAGCCTCGTCGGCGACGATCGACTCGTCTTCGGCGAACAGGAAGGCCAACTTGTCCTTGGCCTCGGACAGCGTCACCAGCCGCTCCTGGATCAGCGGCGCGGCACCCTCCAGCAGCTCACGGCCGCGAGCGTCCAGCGGCTGCTCCCCCTGCTCAGCCCAGTAGCCCTCAATGCGCCCGGCCAGCTCGTCGGCGGTCATTTTGCGCAGGTAGGCACCGTTCAACCAGTTCAGCTTGTCGAGGTCGAAGATCGGCCCGGCGGGGTTGACCTTGGCCCAGTCGAAGTTCGCGACGAATTCCTCGAAGCCCTGCACCTCGTCGTCCTCCCGCACCGGCGGGTAGCCGAGCAGCATCAGGAAGTTCAGCAGTGCCTCGGGCAGGTAGCCCTGCTCCCGGAACCAGGTCAGCCGCGCGGCCGGGTTCTTGCGCTTGGAGATCTTGGACTTGTCCGTGTTGCGCAGCAGCGGCATGTGCGCGAACTGGGGAACCTCCCAACCAAGCCAGGAGTAGAGCAGCTGGTGCTTGGGGGTGGAACTGATCCACTCCTGCCCGCGCACGACGTGCGTGATGCCCATCAGGTGGTCGTCCACGACGACGGCCAGGTGATAGGTCGGGAAGCCGTCCGCCTTGAGGATGACCTGGTCGTCGGGGCGCGGCGCCGCGGTCTCGCCATTGACGAGGTCGTCAAAGGTGAGCTGGACATCGTCAGGGATGAGCATCCGCACCACCGGCGTCTCGCTGAATCCAGGCAACGCGGCCCGCTCCTCGCGGGTCTTGCCCAGGCAGAGTCGGTCGTAGCCGATGACGTCGGCCTTGGCGGCCTGCTGCTGCTCGCGCATCTGCTTGAGCCGCTCACCGGAGCACCAGCAGTAGTAGGCGTGCCCGTCGGCCACCAGCTGGTCGACATGGGGACGGTAGGTGTCCAGCCGCTCGCTCTGGCGGTAGGGCGCGTAGGGGCCACCCTGCTGGGGTCCCTCGTCGGGCGTCAGACCCAACCAGTCGAGGGTGTCGTAGATCTGCTGCTCGGAACCCTTGACCAGACGCGCCTGGTCGGTGTCCTCGATGCGCAGCACGAAGGCGCCGCCGGTCCGGGCGGCCCAGGCCTTGTCGAACAAGGCCATGTAGGCGGTCCCGACGTGCGGGTCTCCGGTGGGCGAGGGGGCGACGCGCAGGCGCGCGGGAGCAGGTGCATCAGTCATGGTGGGGCCAAGCCTATCGGGGGCAGCCGGAACGGAGCCTGGACGACAGCCCGCTAGGCTTCCGCCATGACCGAGCCCAGCACTGCCCCCGTTGCCAACGACTTCATCCGGGAGATCGTCCGCCGCGACAACGAGCAGGGCACCTACGGTCAGCGCGTCCAGACCCGCTTCCCGCCGGAGCCCAACGGCTACCTGCACATCGGGCACGCCAAGGCGATCGTCCAGAACTTCTCGGTGGCGCAGGACTTCGGCGGTGTGTGCAACCTGCGCCTCGACGACACCAACCCGGGCACCGAGGAGTCGGAGTACGTCGATGCCATCAAGGACGACATCGCGTGGCTGGGCTACACCCCCGGCACCACCGTGCACGCCTCGGACTACTTCGAGCAGCTGTACCAGTGGGCCGAGCACCTGGTGGAGAACGGTTTGGCCTATGTGGACGATCAGGACGGCGAGACCATCTCCGCCCAGCGTGGTGGCTTCGGCACCCCCGGCGTGGAGTCCCCCTTCCGCAACCGTCCGGCAGCTGAGAGCCTCGACCTGCTGCGCCGGATGCGAGCGGGTGAGTTTGCCGACGGCACCCGCTGCCTGCGCGCGAAGATCGACATGG
>DGKN01000067.1:408-743 GCA_002387005.1 Propionibacteriaceae bacterium UBA4569 | reverse complement strand
CCGCACCGCGCAGCGCCGGATGGCCGTCCTGCACCCACTCAAGCTGGTGCTCACGAACTGGCCCGTCGATGCGAGCGGCGACCCCGTCGTGGAGTGGTTCGAGGTGAACAACAACCCGGAGAACCCCGCCGACGGCACCCGCACGCTCCCCTTCACCGGCGAGCTGTTCATCGAGTCGGACGACTTCGCGGAGGTCCCCCCGCCCAAGTTCTTCCGCCTCTCCCCCGGCCGCGAGGTGCGCCTGCGCGGGGCCTTCCTCGTCACCGCCACGGACGTCATCAAGGACGACCAGGGCAATGTCGTCCAGGTGAATGCGACCTACGACCCCACCACGC
>DGKN01000067.1:0-323 GCA_002387005.1 Propionibacteriaceae bacterium UBA4569 | reverse complement strand
CTCCCGGGAGCTGCTGACGGGCTGCCAGGTGGAACCCTCCCTGGCCGAGGTGGCCGATGGCCAGGTGGTCCAGTTCGAACGGCTGGGCTACTTCTGCTGCGACCGCAGCGGCGACCAGCCGGTCTTCCACCGCGCCGTCGGGCTGAAGGACGAGTGGGCCGCGGTGCAGAAGCGGCGGCAGGGCTGAGCCGAACCCGCAGGCTGGCTGGCACGCGTCGGCGCCCCGTCGGCCGACCGGGCTCAGCCAGGGGGGGTTGATGGGTCAGCCGGTGCTGCGTCCGGCCCGCTCGAGCTGGGCACCGAGCCCCAGCAGGGCCCGTCGC
>DGKN01000148.1:30114-30353 GCA_002387005.1 Propionibacteriaceae bacterium UBA4569 | reverse complement strand
GAGATGGGTCTGGACGCGCTGGCAACCCCCGCGCGGGAGGCCCGCTCCCCCTGGCTGGCCTCGACCGCCGAGGTCGACGCCGTCATCGAGACCGCCACCCAGGCGGGCAAGGGGTGGGCGGCCCGACCGGCCACCGAACGCGCGCAACTGCTGCGCGAAGCGGCACGCCAATTGCAGGCGCGCCGCCCCCTGTTGTTGTCGGTGATGTCACACGAGGCAGGCAAGACGCTGGTGGAGGC
>DGKN01000148.1:18317-30060 GCA_002387005.1 Propionibacteriaceae bacterium UBA4569 | reverse complement strand
GCCGATGGCGCACAGTTCCTGCCTGACCGCGTGGTGCTCGTCACTCCCCCGTGGAACTTCCCGGTCGCGATCCCCATCGGTGGCTGCCTGGCCGCGCTCGCCGCCGGTGCGGCGGTCGTGGTGAAGCCCGCCCCGCAGACCCCCGTCTGCCTGGAGACCGCCGTGGAGGCGCTGTGGGCGGCCGGGGTGCCCCATGAGGTGCTGCAAGTGGTGCGTACCGACGAGGACGAGGTGGGCCAGCACCTGGTCAGCCACCGAGACGTCGACACCGTGCTTCTGACCGGCGCCACCCGCACCGCCGAGGTCTTCGCTGGCTGGCGGGGCGAGCACCCACGCGGGCCGCGCGTCTTCGGTGAGACCTCGGGCAAGAATGCGTTGGTCGTCACCCCCGCCGCAGACCTCGACCTGGCGGTCGCCGACCTGGTGAAGTCGGCCTTCGGGCATGCCGGCCAGAAGTGCTCGGCCGCTTCGCTGGCGATTCTGGTNNTGGGCTCGGTTGCCACTTCCGAGCGCTTCCGAAACCAACTCGTCGACGCCGTTTCATCCTTGGTCGTCGATTGGCCGACGACCAATGCGGGCACCGTGATGGGCCCGCTGATCGAGGCGCCCGGCGACAAGCTGCACCGCGCGCTGACCCAGCTCGATGTGGGCGAGGAATGGCTGGTCGAGCCCCGCCAGCTGGACGACGAGGGACGGCTGTGGAGCCCCGGGGTCAAGACGGGCGTCGCGCCCGGATCCTACTTCCACACCACGGAGGTCTTCGGGCCGGTGCTTGGCCTGATGACCGCCAAGGACCTCGCCACCGCGACCGGCCTGCAGAATGCGACCGGCTACGGCCTGACCGGCGGCCTGCACTCGCTGGACGAGAAGGAGATCGCCTGGTGGCTCGACCACGTCGAGGTGGGCAATGCCTACGTCAACCGGCAGATCACCGGCGCGATCGTGCAGCGGCAGAGCTTCGGCGGCTGGAAGCGCTCGTCGGTGGGCCCCGGCGCCAAGGCAGGCGGCCCCAACTACGTGGCCCAGCTGGGTGCGTGGAAGGCGAACGGCATCCCGCAGTTCCGGGGGTCCAGCACCCCCGAGGTACAGCGTGCCGTGGACCGGGCCCAGGCAGACCTGGGGCTGGAGTTGTCGGCCGACGACCGCGCCTGGGTGCGGGTGGCTGCGGAGTCGGACGCTGCCGCGATCGGCACCGAGTTCGGCGCCGAACACGACCGCTCCGGCCTGCGTAGCGAGCTGAATGTCTTCCGCTACCGGCCGCTGGACCGGCTCGGGGTGCGGCTGCAGACCGGTGCCCGGGCAGCTGACCTGGTGCGCCTGATCGCCGCCGCCGCGGTGACGGAGGTCCGGTTGGAGGTCTCGGCTGATCCGACGGTGAACCTGCCGGAGCAGGTGGCCGGTCACCCGGTGACGACCGAAAGCGCGGCTGGCTTCAACGAGCGGATGGAGCGCGAGGACGACCTGCGGGTGCGTGTCGTGGGCAACCCGGGCAGCCTGCGGGTGACCAACCCGGGCGTGGCATTGCTGACCGGCCCGGTGCTGGCCACCGGTGGAAGGGAGCTGCTGGCCTTCGTGCACGAACAAGCGATCAGCCGCACCACCCACCGCTACGGCCACGCCCAGGTGGATCCCAGCGTCTGAGAAAGGGGGCTTTTGGGGCTCAGGGCGTCTGGCCGGCGAAGCGGTCGGTCGCCTTGACCAGCTCGGAGGCGATCAACGGCTCGAAGGCGGAGTGGCCGGCTGCGACCACGTGCAGCTCGGCCTCCGGCCAGGCCGTGGCCAGGTCGTTGGCTGTCCGGAGCGGGCAGCACAGGTCGTACTTGCCCTGCACCATGACGCACGGGATGTGCCGAATGGCGTCAACGTCGCGGATCAGCTGGCCCTCGTCAAACCAGCCGGCGTTGACGAAGTAGTGGTTCTCGATCCGCGCGAAGGCCAGCGCGTACTCGGGCGACTCGTAGGTGACGTCGCGCTCGTTGAAGAGCAGGTGGCTTGTGGCACCCTCCCAGGTCGTCCAGGCCCAGCTTGCTTGCAGCGCCGTCTCGTGGTCGGCGTCGAAGAGCAGCTCGTGGTACTTCGCGATGTTGTCGCACGAGAAGTCGTGCCCGGCCCGCTGCAGCGGGGCGCAGAAGGACTCCCACCACTGGGGCGCCAGGTGGGAGGCGCCCTCGTTGTAGTACCAGTCGAGTTCGCTGCGGCGCAGGGTGAAGATGCCGCGCAGGACGAGTTCGCTCACCCGGTCGGGGTGGGTCTCGGCGTAGGCCAGCGCCAGGGCACTACCCCAGGATCCGCCGAAGACCAGCCAGCGCTCGACGCCCAGTGACTCTCGCAGCCTCTCGATGTCGGCGACCAGGTTCCAGGTGGTGTTGGTGGACAGGTCGGCGCCGGGATCGGACGCGTGTGGGGTGGACTGGCCGCACATCCGCTGGTCGAGGCAGATGATCCGGTAGCGCGCCGGGTTGAAGAATCGTCGGCGTTCGGTGCCGCCGCCCCCACCGGGGCCACCGTGCAGGAAGAGCGCGGGCTTTCCTTCCGGGTTGCCGGACTCCTCGAAGTAGACCCGGTGACCGTCGCCGACGTCCAGCATGCCGGTGTGGTACGGCTCGACCGGCGGGAAAAGCTCCCGCTCGGGGTGCAGTTCGATGCCCTCGACGATGTCGGTGGGCTTGCGGTGTGGGGCCGCGTTGTTGAGGGCAGCGTCGAACGTCATGCCGACGATCCTGCCCTACCGGCGCTCAGTCGATCGGCTTGGGGTCCTCGTCCTCGGAGCCCTCGATGACGTACATCGCGGCCTCCTCGGCGCAGGCCACGCCTCCGTCGATGCCGACCTCGGCGGCATTGGGCTCACCATCGGAGTTGTCGCCCGCGATCAGGCGGCCGGCCCGGCGGCTTCCCACTTCGCGTGACTCCCCGCCCTCGTTCCAGAACGGCACGTCGACGGTCGAGTCGACGTCGGGCACTTCCTGGGTGATGCGGATGTCAAGGGTCTCGCCCCTCGCCTGCTCGTCGGCGGTGTTGCCGAAGCCCTGCGCCGGGGACCAGTGGTCAGGGGCGATGTAGCCCTCGTCCAAGACGTCGTCGACACCCCGGTCAACCAAAGTGTCTTCGGACTGCAGCTGGTCGAGCTGTTCCGATTCGTCCGGGATATCGATGTGATCTGCCATGACCAAATCCTGCCACCAAAAGGGCGTCGAAGTGTGTAGTCACGCCCACTTTCACGGCCCGGTGTCGGAGTCAACCGAGCACGCGGAGCTTGAGGCCGACCAATGGTCCGGCCGCCGCGTCGCGGATCGCGTGCGACGCGGACGGCGACCTGGCGCCAGGAGCGACTGGTCAGGTCGGGTCATGCTCCGATCCCGGGAGCGCGAGCTGCTTGCCAGCGATGCGCTGTTGGTGATGAACCAGCAGGCCCGCTTCTTGCCGGCCGCCCACTCGACAGAGGCCTGAAGCCTCGGCGCGGCTGCTCGGGGGCCAGAGGGTATGGGAGCATGTCTCCTCGTGACAGCCACCACCCCCAGCCTCGACCTCGCGTCCACCGCCTCGCCGGATGCCCAGCACGGATACTTCGACATCGTGCTCGCCTGCTTCGTCGGGCTGTTGCTGATCTCGGGGATCGGCGCGACCAAGCTGTTCGAGGGCCCGCGGATCCCGTTCATCAGCGACCTCTTCTACGGCGGGGGGCCACTGGTCTTCGACGGCGGCGCCTTCCTGTTCCCGCTGTCCTACGTGATCGGCGACATCATGACCGAGGTCTACGGCTGGCGCCGCGCGAAACGGGCGATCTGGACCGGTTTCGCGCTCACCTTTCTGGCCGCGGTCACCTACTGGGTGGTCTCACTGACCCGTCCGGTCGCCGGCTTCGAGAACTGGGACACGGTGTTGGCACCCGTGTGGCGGATCACCGTCGCGGGGCTGGCCGGGTACTTGGCAGGCGAGCTGTTGAATTCGCTGGTCGTGGTCCGGTTGAAGTCCCGGATGGCCGAGCGCCGGGTGGCCTTCCGACTCATCACGTCCACGCTGATCGCCGAACTGGTGGACACGCTGCTGTTCTGTTCGATCGCCTATGCCGGGACGATCACCGGCGCAAAACTGTTCAACTACACGCTCACCGGCTACGTCTACAAGTGCCTCGTCGAGGTGTGCATCGTCCCCGTGACGCTGTTGGTGATCCGGTACCTGAAGAGGGTCGAGCCCAGCTACCGTCCGGCGTGAGCGTCGTTGGGGCGCACCAGCCTCGCGGCCGCGGCGGCGAATGCGTCGAAGACCTCCTCAGGGTGGTTGTCATCCACGACCTGACAGTTGCCCACCCGTCCCCAGATCTTCCGGTCGTCGCGGACGGAGGTACCACGAAGCATTTCGGAGTCGGCCTCGACATCGACCGCGCTGACGGTCGTGGTGATCGTCGCGATCCTAGCGGCGACCTGCGCGGCGAACAGGTCGTGCAGGTGTGCGACGTAGCCCTGGTCATAGTCGTGGTGGAACTCGAAGTAGAAGCGCAGGGCGTCGGCCAGCACGTCCAGCAGGACCGATCCGGTGTCGGCCTGGGGTCGTTGCGCCCGCGGGCGAGCCGCGGTGTAGGCCAAGGGCTTGGCACCGGCGCGGACGGCCAGGTCGTCGAGCAGGTCGGGGCGGTACTCGCAGCGCTCGGTCACCTGCAGGGAGCACAGGACGGGCAGCTTGCCACTGGGGAGGCCATTCTCTGCGGCCCGGTGGCTGGCGGCGAAGACCTCCTTGGCGGCGTCCGGGTCGCACCAGAAGTTCCAGTCGGCCGTGGGGGTCGTGTTGCCCTGGTACCAGAAGGCGCCGCCCATGATGACGACCCGCTGCGCGAGTTCGAACAGGCGCGGCTCGGCCAGCAGCGCCAGGGCAAGGTTGGTGCAGGGTCCGGTGACCAGGATCGTCGTCTGACCAGGGTGTCGGCGCAGTTCATCCAGCCAGAAGTCGACAGCGCCGTCCGGTTGGACGCGATGGGCGACGTCGGGCAGTCGTGCCCACCCCACACCATCGGGTCCGTGGGTCTCGGGCGTTGTCACCAGGGGTCTGAGCAAGGGTTGGCCGGCCCCGACCACGACCGGGACGTCCGGTCGTCCGCACAGTTCCAGGACGCCCGCCGTGTTGGCAGCGGACTGTTCGGCGGTGGTGTTGCCTCCGGTCGTCGTGACGCCGACGAGTTCGACGCCTGGGGTGCCGCACAGTTGGAGCAGCGCGCACAGGTCGTCAATGCCGGTGTCGACGTCAGCCAGAATCCTCACGGCGCACAGTCTGCCCCAGGCGCGAGCGATCCAGCTGCCAGAATGTCCCGGTGAGGCTTCGAACCCCCAGACTTCTGCTGCGCCCCGTGGAACAAGCCGACGCCCCCGACTGGCTCGCGATGAACCAGCAACCCGGAGTGCTGCGCTTCATCTCCTCCAGCGCGCCCACGCTGGCCGAGACCGAGGCATCCATCGCCAGAATTCTTGCTGGCTCCCGACTGCACCACGGCTACGGCAACTGGTCAGCCTTCGACAGCGAGGATGCGTTCGCCGGCTGGTTCCACCTGCGCCCCGGAGGCCTAGATCGCGACGACATCTTCGACCCCGAACTCGGCTACCGCCTGCGGCCCGAATACTGGGGTCAGGGTCTCGCGACAGAAGGCTCCCGGGCGTTGCTGGAGTACGCCTTCGGGGAGCTGGCCGCAGCGTCGGTGCACGCCGAGACGATGGTCGTGAACACAGGTTCGCGCCGGGTGCTGGAGAAGTTGGGCATGGTCGCGGACGAGTTCTTCGACTGGGCCTTCGAGGACGAGGTTCCCGGAGCCGAAGAGGGTGAGGTGCGGTACCGGATCACGGTCGTCGACTGGCTGGACGCCAACCCCTCCGCACGAGACGCTTTGAGGGACCTGCAGCAGGCGGCCCTGGTGGCCCACCGCGGCGGGGTTCCCGGAGCAGCCGAAACATTGGACGCCCTCCGCCGGGTCGGGGTGGAGCTGGCACGCATCGAGCTCGACCAGACCAAGGCCTCAGACGACCTGGTCCGCCGCCTGGCCACCCAGGCCGGCGTCCCCCTGTGACATTCGCCGAGCGCGCGCTCCACCTTGCCACAGCCTGTCGAGGAATCCCTCCGGGCAGGCATGGGGAACGCGCAAGCCAAGCTCGGGGAAGGTGAGAGCACCCGCCGGGACGCTTCAGTTGACGGGGCCCAAGTAGGTCCGACGCGCTGAGGCGTCCTCGAGCAGCCAGGTCTTCAGCTCGGCAGGATAGATCGGCGCGTCGGACAACTCGTCCAAGGGCACCCAGGCGACGCCCGTCTGGAACTGGTCGGGCTCGATGACCCCCATCGCGGGAACCTGGCCGGGGGCGAGATCGCACCAGAAAGCCATCTCGATCTGGTGGAAGTCGGAGTCCCAATCGGCGAACTCGTGCCGGGCGCCGATGTAGTCGCGCACATAGGCCAGGTCGCGCACCACGACCTCGCAACAGATCTCCTCGCGGCACTCGCGGTGAACCGTCTCGACCATCGACTCGCCGAAGTCCTGCCCCCCGCCGGGAAGCAGGTAGAACTCGTCGGTCTCGTCGGAGTTCACGGTGACCAGCAGGCGCCCTTCGCTGACGATGAGGGCCTTGATCGAGGGCCTGACCTTGCGCTTGCTGTCCGCCATGAACCGATCATGCCAGCGGTCTGCCTGCGGGCGGGGGCGGTGCCGGATGCCGGTCAGCCCCAGCTGGGACCGCCGTCGCCCGCACCGTTGCTTCCCCGACCGCCGTCCTTGTGTCCCTTGTCGGTGTCCTTGAGAAACTGCTCGAACTCGGCGGCCAACTGGTCGCCGCTGGGGATGTCAGACTCGTCCACCGGCTGCGTCGGACGCTCACCGGTCAGCTCCCGGCCAGCGGTGGCGGCGTCGTAGGCCGCCTCCATCTGACCGATCGCCTCGGCGTTCTCCGGGTTCTGCGCCACGAGCTGGTCGATCCCGCGCAGGTACTCGTCCGCTGCCGACCGCAGGTCCGGCACAGCCAGCGACAGCTCCGCCACTTCGGCTGCGGAGTCGATCAGCCGCACGGCACCGGCCGGGAACTCCGAGCCCGCCAGGTAGTGCGGGACGTGCACCGAGAAACCGCCGGCACGGATGTGCGCCTGCGGCAGCTTGAGCTCCAGCAGCCCCTCCATCGAGGCGGGCAGCTGCATCCGGTCGTGCAGCGACGGGAAGTCAGCCATCATCGTCGGGTCGACCGAGTGCGCCGTCAGCCCGATCGGGCGCGTGTGCGGCGCGCCCCATGGAATACCGTGCAGGGTCAGCGCCAGGTTCACCCCGATCTCGGAGAACAGGATCGTGACCGCCTGGACGAAGCGCTCCCACTGGTAGTCGGGCTCGGGTCCGGTGAACAGATAGAAGGTCTTGCCTGCGTCGTCGCTCAGCTCACGCACCACGAGTTCCAGCGGCTGGTAGTCCTCATAGTGGTCACCGGCGTAGGTGATCATCGGGCGCCGCGACCGGTGGTCGATCAGCTGGTCGACGTCGAAGCGCGCGATGACATTCCCCGCTTGCTTCTCGATCAGGTGCTGCACGGCGAGCTGGCCAGCCTGGCCGCCATCCATGAAACCGCTGAGCGAGATCAGCACCGGTCCCGGCTGGCCGGGCACGGCGGTGAGTCGGTAAAGCTCCCTGGGGTCGTTCATCATGTCCTCTCCGAAGCGCTGACAGCGCTCTTGGGGTCAACGTCCGAACTGCTGGTGGCATTCCCCACCGCCGGGCGCGCCGACGCGCCGCGGGAGGCGTAGAAGCGTCCGAGGTACTCAGTGCGCAGTGCCTCCAGGTCCCCCGCGTCCATCGCCGCGCGGATCTGGTCGACCAGCCGCACCGTGAACCGCTCGTTGTGGATCGTCGCGAGGGTGTAGCCCACCATCTCCCGCGCGCGCAGCAGGTGGTGGACATAGGCCCGCGTGTAGTGGGCGCAGCTGTAGCAGTCGCACCCTTGCTCCAGCGGGCCGAAGTCGCGGCGGTGTCTGGCAGCGGTGATGTTGTAGCGGCCATCGGCGGTGTAGATGGCGCCATTGCGCGCCACCCGGGAGGGATTCACGCAGTCAAAGGTGTCCACACCGGCGGCGACGGCGGCGAACAGGTCGTCCGGTTCACTGATGCCCAGCAGGTGTCGCGGCTTGTCGAAGGGCAGTTCCTCGGCCATCCAGGTGCAGATGGTGCCAAGGTTCTCCTTCTCCAGCGCCCCGCCGAAGCCGAAGCCGTCGAAGCGCTGCCCGTCCACCTCCATCGTCCCCAGGTCGTGCGCGGCCTTGCGGCGCAGGTCTTCGTACTGCGCCCCCTGCAGCACCCCGAACAGTGCCTGGTAGGGCTTGTCGGACCGCTCCATCGTGAGCCGACGGTGCTGGGCCAGGCAGCGCTCCGCCCAGAGCCGGGTGCGTTCCAGGGAGCTCTCCTGGTACCCCCGGGTGTTGTGCAGGGTGGTCAGCTCGTCGAAGGCGAACATGATGTCGGCGCCGAGCTGGTGCTGTACCCCCATGCTGACCTCGGGGGTGAAGCGGTGCTTGTCGCCATTGAGGTGGCTCTTGAAGGTGACGCCGTCGTCGTCGACGTGCGCCAGACGTTCCCTGCCCTCGGCGATCGCGTCGTCGTTGTTCGCGGTGGACGCGTCCATGCTGATCACCTTCTTGAATCCGGCACCCAGGCTCATCACCTGGAAGCCACCGGAGTCGGTGAAGGTGGGACCGCTCCAGTTCATGAACCGGCCCAGGCCGCCAGCCTCGTCCACCAGATCCGCGCCGGGCTGGAGATAGAGGTGGTAGGCGTTCGCCAGGACGGCTTGGGCACCCAGGTCGACGAGCGTCTCGGGCAGCACGGTCTTGACGGTCGCCTTGGTGCCCACGACGACGAAGGCAGGGGTGTGGATCTCACCGTGCGGCGTCGTGATCGTCCCGGTGCGTCCCACCCCATTGGGCAGGACAGTGCGCGGGCTGAAGCCGAACTGGTCGGCGCCCAGCTGGCCTGGAGCGCTCTGGTCTGTCTCAGTCATGGGAGGTCTCCACAGCCTTGAGCTGCAGTTGGGCCAGCGCGACAACCCCGGCGGTGGAGGTCCGCAACACCCCGTCCGAGACGAGGACGGTGCGCGCCCCGGCCGCCTCGAAGGCGGCGAGCTCGTCCGGGCTGATCCCGCCCTCCGGCCCGACGATGAACACGACATTCCCCGACGGCGGCAACTCGACGTCTGCGATGTGCTCGTTGGCCGACTCGTGCAACACCAGCGCGAGCGCTGCCTGGTGGATGCGTCCGACGACCTGCTCGGTGCTGGCGGCCGAGACAACCGGGACGACGAACCGGCGCGACTGCTTGGTCGCCTCCCGCGCTGTCGACTGCCACTTGGCAATGCCCTTGTCGGCCTTGTCGCCGCTCCAGCGCACGATGGACCGGGAGGCCTGCCAGGCCAGGACCTCGTCCACGCCCAGCTCCGTGAGGGTCTCGACGGCCAGGTCGGACCGGTCTNNTTGAGGTCCGGGTTCGCCGCCGCGTTCGTGGCGAGGAGGATGTAGTCCTGCACGTACGCGTCGCCACGGCCCTGGGCCAGCGCCTGGACGGCGACCCAGCTGTGCGCGCGCTCGATGGCGCCCAGCACCTCGACGACCTGAACGGTGATGCCCTGCTTGCTCACGCCGGTGACCGGACCGCGCACGGCATGGCCTTCGCCGTCGGCCAGCAGCACCGACTCCCCCAGCCCGATTCGCTTCACGACCGCCGCGTGGCGCCCCTCGGCACCGTCGACGACGACCAGGTCGCCGACGGCGGCACCGCCGACCGGTGCGAGGAAGAGGGCGTCGGTCACTCGAAGGCCTCCTTCATCCGGTCGAAGAAGCCCTTCTTGCCCTTCTGGACACGACCGGTGACGGTCTCCTCGCCACGAACGGCAGCCAGTTGGCGCATCAGCTCGCGCTGTCGATCGTCCAGCTTGGTCGGGGTCTGCACCAACAGCGTGATGCCCAGTTCACCGCGGCCATTGCGGCGCAACCGCGGAACGCCACGGTCGGCCAGCGCGATCCGGGTGCCCGACTGGGTGCCGGCGGGCACGTCGATGGTGACCTGACGGTCTTCGGGGAAGGTGTCGTCGCGGTCGGCCTCAAGGGTCGCCAGGTCGAGCGTGGTGCCCAGTGCCGCGGCGGTCATGGGGATGTTGACGACCATTTCGAGGTTGTCGCCATCGCGGCTGAAGACCTCATGGTTCTGCACCACCAGTTCGACGTAGAGGTCACCGGCGGGGGCGCCACCGGGGCCGACCTCGCCCTGGGAGTCGAGGTGCAGGCGGTTGCCGGTGGTAACACCGGCGGGCACCTTGACGTCGAGGGTGCGGGTCGAACGGACGCGTCCCTCGCCGGAGCACTCGCCACAGGGGTGCGGGATGGTCGTCCCGTAACCTCGGCAGGCCGGGCAGGGCTGGGAGGTGCGGATATCACCCAGGAAGCTGCGCTGGATGTGGGTGACCTCGCCGTGGCCGTCGCAGGTGGTGCAGGTCACGGGTTCGGTGCCGTCGGCGCAACCGGTGCCCTCGCAGCGGGGGCACAGCACGGCCGTGTCGATGCTCACCGGGAGCGTGGTGCCGAAGGCGGCGTCGGCCAGCGAGATCGACTGGCGGATCAACGCGTCCTGGCCGCGACGGGTACGCGACCGCGGCCCACGGGAGGCCGCCTGGCCGAACATCGCGTCCACGAGGTTGGTGAAGTCGAAGCCACCCTGCGCGCCACCGAAGTTGCCGAAACCGCCGAAGCCACCGGCGCCGCCACCGAAGCCGGAGCCCAGCGGATCGCCGCCGCGGTCATAGATCGCGCGCTTGTTCGGGTCATGCAGGACCTCGTAGGCCTCCTGCACCTGCTTGAACTTCTCGGCCGCATCCGACTCGGTGGCGACGTCCGGATGGACCTTCATCGCCATCTTGCGGTAGGCCTTCTTGATCTCTTCGGGGCTCGCCTCGCGGGAGACCCCGAGGACCTCGTAGTAGTCAGCGCTCATGGGTTTGCTTGCTCATCCTTCTGCCAGGAATCGTCCGACATATCGGGCCACGGCTCGAACCGAGGCCATCGTGGAGGGGTAGTCCATCCGGGTGGGCCCGACGATGCCGAGAGTGGCAAAGGCGTCATCGGGGTTCCCATAGGTGCTCGCCACCAGGGAGGTGGTCTGCAGGGGCTCATAGGGGTTCTCGTGACCGATACGGACGGTCACGTCGCCGGCGCTGCCGTAGGCCTCGCCCAGCAGGTGCAGCAGGACGACCTGCTCCTCCAGCGCCTCGAGCACGGGCTTGACCGTGGTCGCGAACTGGTCGCCGAAGCGGGTCAGGTTCGGCACGCCACCGACCACGACACGGGTGGACGGGTCGGTCGCCAGCATTTCCAGCACCGTTGCGATGACGCTCGCCGCCGCGTGGCGATCCTCTGTCGACAATTCTCCCAGCAGGTTGCGGAGCCGCTCGGCGCCCGAGCCGGGCGCGTGCCCGACGAGCGCGGCGTTGAGGCGGTCGCGCAGCCGCGCGAGCGCAGGCTCATCCGCGACGACCTCGATCGCGCGCTGCTCCACCCGCCCGGTCGAGTTGATCACGATCACCAGCAAGCGGTCGATGGTCAGCGGGACGAGTTCGACATGCCGGACGACCGCGGATGAGGCGATCGGGTACTGGACGATCGCGACCTGTTGGGTGATCTGGGCCAGCAACCGGACGGTCCGGGTGACGATGTCCTCGACGTCGAGGGCGCCGGTCATGAAGGTCTGGATCGC